>CBDUWG010000039.1:0-9245 GCA_965370845.1 uncultured bacterium | reverse complement strand
GCAATTCCTCGGCCTGGCTGGTGTTAATGCTCTTGATCAGGGCGTGAGGATGGGGACTGAGCAACATCTTGCCATATAACATACCCTCAATCCTGACATCGGCCACATATTTTGCCCTGCCGGTCACTTTTGCCCGGGCATCGACCCTCCTGGCCGGTTGTCCGACGAGAGTTGACCTAAAGGTCTCAACCCGTCGGCCAGAGCTGGCACCCATCAGGCTCAAATTTCCTCCTGTGCAGAAATTTCCCATATCCGGAAGGTCCGCAGAACTGACCATTCTGTGCGATAATCAGACCCCGGAGCATGGTGAGCTGAACTACCCCACGACCCGTAAGACCTTGATACGGGGAAAAATCGGTGTTCGTATGCAAGGTTTCGGCGGAGATGACAAACTCCGCCTCTGGATCGAATATGACCACATCGGCGTCGCTGCCTACCTCCAGGGATCCCTTTGTGGGATAAAGCCCGAAGATCTTGGCCGGGTTGGTGGACATGGCTGCCACCAGTTGATTGGCCGTAAGGCGATCACTGGCCACCCCCTGGGAGAATATCAAGGGCAGAGATGTCTCCACCCCCGGCAATCCGCTGGGAACCTGGGCAAAATTTTCACCACCCTGGCGTTTCTGCTCTCTGGTGAACGGGCAGTGGTCAGTGGAGATCACCGAGATAGTTCCCAGGGCTAATCCTCGCCAGAGGGCTTCCTGATCTTTACGGCTGCGCAGGGGTGGCGTGGCGATGAAGTCTCTCCCCTCTGATCCCAAGTAGGCGTCCTCATTCAACAGAAGATACTGGGGGCAGGTCTCGGCCCACACGGCCACACCATCACCCTGAGCATTCTGAACGGCTCTGAGGCCCTGCCTGGTCGTCAGATGAACGATGTACAGATTACCCCGGGCAAAATGAGAGATGGCTATGGCCCGGCGGATCGCCTCTTCCTCCACCTGGTTAGGCCTGCTCCGGGCGTGAAAGATAGGATCGATCTTCCCCTGCTTTATCAATTGGTCGGTGAGATGCTCCAGGAGAGGTCCATTTTCGGCGTGAACCAGAACCAGACCGCCGGCCTCGCCGACGCGTTCCAGAACGGCGTACATGGCTCCATCATCCACCATGCGCCCGTCTCGCCGATAGGCCAGGAATAGCTTGAAGCTGGTCACACCTTTCTGAACCAAACGGGGGATCTCATCCAAGATTCCCTGGTCAAGATCGATGATTTCAGCGTGAAGACCGTAATCCACGGCCACACGTCCATCAGCGGCACGGCGACGATCGCTGAGACATGCCTCCAGGGAAGCGCCCTGGCGATGGAGACTGAAATCAATAATTGTGGTGACTCCCCCACAGGCGGCGGCTATGCTGCCGCTTGTGAAATTATCTGCGGAAACAGTCTTCTTCAGGGGCAGTTCCATGTGCGTGTGGGCGTCTATGATGCCGGGCAAAATCCACTTGCCCTCGGCATCCAGCACCTGAGCTGCTGATCCTCTCTGGTGAGCGCTCACCTGAGCGATACGACCGGCTTCGATGCCGATCTCTGCCCTGAAACTTCCCTTGGCGGTGACAACTAGGCCACCTCGAATCCACGTGTCCACTGAATCACCTCGGAAAATGTGGCCGATTCACAGGGAATATCTTCCTTTGGTCAAAAGGAAAGAGCTTGGTCCGAATTTCCTGGCCCCTGAAGATCTCAGCATGCAGGTCAAAAATCACATCATCACACGAAGACCCTGTCTGGAACAACGCTGGTGTCAAAGAACACCTTAGTGGAACCGGAAGAAAGTATCTGGCTCATGCGGGCCGAAACGAACGGAGCACATCCGGCACTACATGGCAGAAAGAAGCTATACAGTTTTTTTCAAGCATCCATAAAGAATTCAAACGGAATCTATAATACAAAAAGAAACCGTTCACGTCAACTATTTTTTGGCTCGCCGGGTGAGCCCTCCCCACCAGATCCGGTCCGGCAAAGGATGAATAGAATACCTTGACAAACATCAAATATTTTATTATATAAAAGTCCATGTATTAGACATACTAATGGTTTTAATCGACTTTTGATCACCGGAAAAAAGCAACTGTGAGATTTTCCATATCCTTACAAACCGAGAATACCTGCAGCACTGCTTGCCAGCGAAGTAGGCGAATCGCAAAAAACACCGGGCTAGGGCATCGAGATATGGCTTCCTTTCCTCCGGGCAGAAGGGATAAGGGATGAGCAAAATTCGAGTTTTCTTGGCCGACGATCATACCATCGTGCGCCAGGGACTCAAGTGTTTGTTGCAGAAAGATGACGGGATTGAGGTTGTGGGAGAGGCCGAGAACGGCCATCAATTACTGAAACAGGCCAGCAAGACTACCCCAGACGTCATCCTGGTAGATATCTCCATGCCCGTTTTAGGAGGATTGGAGGCAACCCAGCAGCTAAAAAAAACACTCCCCCATTCCAAGATCCTGATCCTCACCATGCACACTAATGAGGAGTATGTGTACGAGACCTTCAAACTGGGAGCGTCAGGCTATTTGGTTAAAAGCGCAACGGCTCAAGATATCATCTCGGCAATAAAAGCAGTTTACCGAGGCGAAACCTACATCAGTCCAGCCGTCTCAGGGAGAGTTGTCCGGGGGTTCGTGCGAGGCGGCCGCTCATCCCCTAAATCATCCTTTCCCGATAAACTTACCTTCCGCGAACGACAGATCCTCAAGCTCATCGCCGAGGGATGGGCCAGCAACAAGATTGCCGAGCATCTGCACATCAGCACCCGTACCGTGGAAACACACCGCACCAACATCATGCAGAAGCTGAGGCTCCACAAGGTAGCCGATCTGGTAAAATACGCCATCCGTCGAGGATTGGTACAGGTAGAACCCTAACATATTCAGTTCCGGTGAGAGGAAAAATTACGAAGTTATAGTTAAATTTTTTTATGCTAGAAATACGTAGTTTTTTTTGGTAAAATACGTATTTCAGTCTATTGACCTTTTTTCAGGAATATTTTATACTTTATTATAGCTATGAGTGAACTCCAGCTGGTTGCCTGAAAATTCCTGAAAGGAGGTTAGATCATGACGGACAAATTCGATTTGGGTCGCAAAATTCACCGGTTGAGAAAAGAGAAGCTTCTCACCTTGAAGCAGCTTTCCGAGATGTCTAACGTGACGGCCACTCATATCTCGGAATTGGAACGAGGCCTGGCCTCACCAACCATCAACACCCTCTATAGAATCTCCCAGGCTTTGAGAAAACCGAGCGCATATTTTCTGCCTACCGATGAGGATAAGAACTTTCAGATAGCTCCGGAGAAAAAACGCCGGGTACTATCCCGCAATGGGTATGACCTGCATTTTTTCAGCACGGGCATGAATGATTCCAAGCTCGTAGTGGGCAATGCGAAGTTCGACGGCGAGGTTACCTTTCATCCCCTAGGATACGTGGGTGATGAAAAGATGATTACCATCCTTAAGGGTAAAGTAGAGGTGGAACTGAACGGGAACACCCTCCAATTGGAAAAGGGAGATACCCTGCAGATCACCGAGGGGATACCCTCCAGGGTGCGCAGCCTCAGCAAGGGCGGCGCCGAGGCATTGCTAGTTCTATCTGCTGATTTCCACATCGACCCCAAGCGACTGAAATTCAAAACAAACGGCAATTAATGGCCGGATTTCATATCTGAAAAAAACCGCCGGGATAAAAACTCTCGGCGGTTTTTTTGTGGGGCGGAACTGTGCTGAAAATTCTTCAGCGCAACAACACCATCTTCCTGACCAAGGCGATATCTGCAGACCTAAGCAGACAGAAATACACACCGCTCCCCACCTCCACTCCTCCTTCAGCCCGACCGTCCCAGGTTACAATGTAATCCCCAGCCACCATGGACCCCTGAACCAGGGTTTTCACCAGCTGGCCTCGAACATTGTAGATTCCCAAGTGGACCTCAGCGTCGGGAACTCGATATTCGATGGAGGCCTGGGCATTAAACGGGTTCGGGTATGGGCGATCCAGGACGAAATTATGTGGGAGCGCAGAGCCAACCTCCACCTCCTCCACGGCTGTGGCAGGTATCCCGGTAATGACTATCTCGTCGATGCCAACCCCAAAACCCTCGGGATGGCCTGAGTCGGCGAAAAACCAGAATTCGATGATCACCCCGGCATGCCCCACCAAATCGGCCAGGGAGATTAAGGAGTCCTCAGGAGGGTACCAACTGCTCCCCCAGTCCCCACCCCAGGCATATCCCTCCCCAGGATCCAGATTAACCCATGAACCCGCCAAGTCCTCGTTCGTCCCCCAGACGACGAATTTGTCATAAATCTCCCCGGCATCATAGGCCTGCATGGCACTCAGATAGTACAGGTGGGCATCGCTGTAATTGGTAAGATCCAACTCTATCTGATAACCCACCTCGTTCCCATCACTATAACCGGTGCTGTCGTCGCCGATGTGGCAGAAATAGCTGTCAACAGGTGCCGTCATCCAGGTGGTAGTTCCCTGGTAGAGCATTCGCTTGGTCACGTGCCACTCATCCGGAGAAACCTCGGCATTACAGTCTACGTTGACCCCCAGGGGATCTCCCGGCTCAAATCCGGAATACCAGATGGTATCTCCCTTTGTAAGGGCAGTTGAATATGAGTCCTCCCCCGGTCCGCGGACTCTCATCTCCATAATCTCCTGATGTGCCCCGGCCCACAGGGCCCAGGTCAATACTATCAGGGCCAATCCGACTCCAACAACTTTCTCACAACGCATGCCCCCTCCTTTTCGTTTAGAATTCCGCGCCCAGAGAGTAGTAAGTCTTCGGCTTTGGTGATACCTGATCAAAATCTGTCTTCCAGGCGGTATCAAAACGCAACACAAAGATACCTAAGTTGGCTCTCATCCCAAAACCAAAACCGGTCTTCAGATCCTTCAGGTGAGAACCACCCTCCGTAGATCCTCCCTTGAAGGCCTTTGTCTCCTCCCAGGCGCTGCCCATATCTAAAAATAACGCTCCATTAACCCCGCTTATGCCGAAACGTAGAGGCCAGTGGACCAGCAGATAATCGATGAACGGATACCGGAATTCCAGGTTCACAAGCCCAAATTTGGAACCCTGAACCTCGTTATAACTATATCCCCGCAGGGGCGTTACCCTGTTAGAAAAATAGATATCCTCCACTGAGTAATAGTGATCTCCACGGTAAAATTCCACATCCAGCCAGTTAGAAGTTCCACCCAGATAGAACCGCAGAGGGTCCCGGCCCAGGCTGGCTCCGGCCGCCATTCTGTACACGAAATTGTACTTCTTTCGATAGTCAATGTAGCATCGGCGGTCAAATATTACTCTTGAATAAGATCTAGCATGCCCGCCGATGAGAGGAGCATATTCTGCCGTCAGATTCCACCGCGATCCGTTAACCGGCCCGGTGTTACCCCACAGGACGGTATCGTGCACCAGAGAACCGACAAGATGATAAAGCCGATTCATGGAATCATCGAAGGGCGGATCGTAGTAGCGCCGTTCGATGGTCAGGGCCTGCAAACTAAGGTCCAGCCGGTTGAATTTGTCGAAAGGCCTGGACAGACTGAGGTATCCTCCGTAAATCCGATCGGAAAACAGGCGGTGTAAATGATCTATAAAGTAGTTTTTCAGGTGAAAAAATCCGATGCCGTAGTCGATTCGCCGGGGTAGATAGTAATAGGCCAGTTGACAATCACTCTCAGATAAAGAATTTAAGAGGGTAAACAACAGGAAAACGCGATGGTTGCCCATAAGATCGCTCAGGGTCAGCATAGATTGTCCCTGCAAACCGAAGTAGGTGTCGTAGGCCATATCGGCGCTTAAAACATCGGGGCTGAATTTCACCCGATACTTCCGTGGCCCTAAGGTGATGGGTATGCTGTCGGAGAAAGCCATGGTCGTGGAATCACCCTCGCTCAAAACCAGTAAGCTGTCTATCTGGAAAGCAGGCAATTGCTGAACCGCAGCAATGCTATCCACTGTCAATTGGGTTGGCAGACTATCTGCTGCAGAAATGCCTATTTCCCCTTGATTCCTCAGCTCAGCCACGAAATGAGTCGGCTTCAGCTCAACCACTTCTGAGCGATGGTTCAGGGGATCCTTCATCACGTACAGATCCCAACCGCCCTTTTGAAAATAGGAGAAAGCCAGCCTTGCACCATCAGCTGACCAAGAGGGTGTGAAACAGCCGCCGATCACGTCGCTGATGGGAAAACTCTCCTCGCTCTCCAGATCTATGATATACAGGTTGCTGATGCCGTTCTCGTCGGACGTATAACATAGCTTATCTCCCTGGGGAGACCAGGTGGGCGATCTCTGCTGACCATCGGCCATCACCGCGGGTTGTACGCCACCATCAGAAATATCCATGATAAAAATATCATAATGTCCATATACAAAGGCCGTGTCGGCCTCTTCCTGCAGGGCCACAGGGCGATCGGAAGAAAAAGCAATCCGGTTCCCATCAGGAGACCAAGCCGGCTCAGCGTCATCATAACGATCCTCGGTCAATCGGACCAGCTTCCCCGTCTCGATCTGGAGCAGATACAAGTCAGAATACCCATCATCAAGACCGCTGAAGATAATCTGGTCACCCCGTGACGACCATGAGGGAGAGGAGATGAGATCCATAGGAAAACAATATTTCTTGATCACCTTCCTGTCCTGCACTCTTAACAGATACAGAGCATCGCTACCGCCACTCTTGGCAACGAAGGCAATCTTGGAGCCGTCCGGCGACCAACCGATGGAGCTCCTGAAGTTCCTTAGAGATTCCAGCTCTCCGCATCGCTCGCCTTTTACCAAGCGACCCAGTACCTGACCATCTATGGCCGAGAGGAGATATATGTCCGTATAATCACTCTTGTTCGAGAAAAAAACCAATTTTTTCCCTTGTGGTGAAAAAGCGGGTCTGAGATTGAAATTGGAGCCATCCTTGGTGTGATCAGTAAGCTGGCGAGCAAAATCTCTGGCCTCCTGTCGGCGGGCAATTTCAGGCCAGTATATCACCCGCTGAGCTTTTCTCCATTCCTCGTCCAGTCCCTTAACCCCCATACCAATAGATGATTTCAGAGCTTTCTCCATGTTTCTGTGCAGCCTGGCCTTGCTTAAAATCTCTCCTATTTTCTCCCCACCATAGCGATTGGCTATATATCTGACCGCCGATTGGCCCTCCTTATACAATAGAAATCCCCTCACATAGGGGAGGGGTTGTAGATATCCGCTGATAGTGGCGTCGCGCATGAACATGTCGGCATTCTTTTCCCATCCCAAGGATTCATACTCGGCCAGGCCCTCCACGAACCAGAGTGGAGGAGAAAAAAAATGTTGCCTTCGAACCAGGGATCCAACCCCACCACTGTACAACATGTCCATCATAACCGCGTGGGTCAACTCATGGTGAAGAACGTGCCGGTAGTCCTCATAAGAACCGGTGAAGGGCATGACCACTCTGTTCTTAAAAAATTCGGTGAATCCACCTACTCCTTCATCCAGTATCCCGAGAATCACATTGGTCTGCTGAAAATCGTTGTGAGACTTGTAAAGTATTATGGGCACACGTTTGCGGATTTCGTGCCGAAAATCCTTTTTGATCTGCTGGCAGGCATACTCGCTTTGCTCGGCGGCGAAATAAGCCAGATCTTCTTCTCCTTCGTAGAAGTAGATGTCGAAATGGGAGGTTTGCAGGTAAGACCAGTTGAAGGACTTGTATTGGACCTTGTTCTTGCCAAAATCCTGGGCAGCGCCGAAAAGGGGCATCAACAATACCAGTACGCCAGCCAATAGAAAAGTGACTCTTGTGCGAAACACGTAAAACTCCTCAATAGGAAGTTATTTGGTCACCACGGCGAAAACCGTCAGCAGAATGGCAAACAGAAGAACCTTTATGTTGATCTGAAAACCGCCTTTCGTCCTCTCCCGGGAAATCCACAGTAGCCCCAGGCTTATTCTCTTACTCTATGGATTTCGGCGCCCAATCCGCGAAGCTTTTCCCCGATCCGCTCATAACCCCGATCTATATGATAGACCCGCAGGACCTCCGTTTCTCCCCTAGCCACCAGACCCCCCAAAATGAGGGCGGCACTGGCCCGAAGATCTGAGGCCATCACGGGTGCCCCACTCAGTTCCTTCACCCCGGTAATCACGGCCACGTTGGCGTCCAATTTCACATTGGCCCCCATCCGACGGATCTCGGGGACATGTGTAAACCGGTCCGGGAAAACTTTCTCTGTAATCACGCTGGTGCCTCGGGCCAGGCTGAGCAGGATCATGATCTGAGCTTGCATATCGGTTGGAAATCCCGGGTATGGCGCGGTGGTTATTTCCAGAGGGGCCAGGGACGAGGTTCTCTCCACCATCAGATCCTCACCTTCTTGCCGGATCACAACCCCAGCTTCCTGAAGCTTGGCGATGACAGCACCCATGTGGTCCACGCGCACTCCCTTCAGGGTTACATTGCCTCCCGTTATGGCGGTGGCCACCATATACGTGCCTGCCTCAATTCTGTCAGGAATAACTCTCTCTTGAACTACATGTAAGCACTCCACCCCCTGGATCTCCACCGTTTCGGTGCCCACTCCAGAGATGGAAGCTCCCATGGAGGTGAGCATCGCCCCCAAAGCCTCTATCTCCGGTTCCCGGGCAGCATTGCGGATAACGGTGGTGCCCGAGGCCAGACAGGCGGCCATCATGGTATTGGCCGTAGCCCCCACGCTGGTTACGTCGAAATCGATGACGGCACCGCTGAGCTTTTCCGAGTGGGCGACGATATATCCGTGCTGGATTTCTACCCGAGCCCCCAACTCCTCCATGGCTTTGAGGTGCAGGTTCACCGGACGGGGACCCCACGCGCAGCCGCCGGGCAGAGAAACTCTGGCCTGACCGAATCGGGCCAGTAAAGGCCCCAGAACATAAATTGATGCCCGCATGGTCCGCACCAGCTCGTAGGGAGCCGCAAAGTGCTCGATGCTCGAAGTGTCAATGATCAAACCATGTTCTTCCCTTTTAACTCGCGCTCCCAAAATGCGGAGCACATCCGCGAAAGTGCTCACGTCCTTCAGAAGAGGCATGTTGAGCAAAATGCTCTGCCCGGAAGCCAGGATCGTGGCCGCCATCATGGGCAGGGCGGCGTTTTTGGCTCCGCTGATCTGCACCGTTCCGGACAACTTTTTTCCGCCGGCGATGACGATTTTATCCACAAAACCCCCATTCTCGCATTATACCTTCGCTGCTTCCACCCGCTAAAATATGCTCAAA
>CBDUWG010000038.1:0-9311 GCA_965370845.1 uncultured bacterium | reverse complement strand
AGGACGATAAGTTTTTCATCTGGCTCTATTACTGGGATCCCCACGCTCCCTATACGCCCCCAGAGGAGTTCATGAGGCTTTATGAGCCCGATTATACCGAGGTTCACCTCAGAGAACAGATGACCTCGGTTGAGAGAAACACAAGAGGAGTACGGGATCACACAGGACATTACAACGGCAGCATCGCCACCCTGCTCAAGCTGAACACGGGAAAGATACAGCTCAGCGCCCTAGACAGGGAACATCTGCTTAATCTCTATGATGCCGAGATCGCATATGTGGACGCGGAAATCGGAAGGGTGGTGGCCAAGCTCAAACAAATGGGGCTGTACGACAACACCATGATCGTGCTCAACGCCGACCACGGTGAGGCCTTCGGCGAACATGACAAGTACTACCATGGCACAGCGGTCTATGACGAAATGGCCAGGGTCCCCCTGATCATCAAACCACCCCGCTCCAGAGACAGAAACAAGGTGGTGTGCGGTCAGGTCAGGAACATCGACATCATGCCAACCATCTTGGACTACTGCAGCCTGGAGGTGCCCCAGGAGTGCAATGGCCAGAGCCTGCGCCCCTACATAGAGGGCGACGTCTCGCCCGATTTGCCCAGCATCACCGAGACTCACGTGGGCAAGCACAGGCACCTGGTGGCTTTTCACCACCAGAACCATAAGCTCATCTACGATCTGACTAACGACGAGGTCTGGCTGTACGATCTGGAGACCGATCCCGGGGAGAAAAACAACCTGTTGCCCAAGACAGCCACTATTGAACCGACCCCGGAGGAAAACCCAAGCCCGGCCCGGCAGAAGGAGCAAGCTATGCGCCAGGAGCTGCTGGACCTGCTGGACCTCAAACAGTTGGCCGCTCTAACCGTAACAGAAAAAGGTCTTAAAGAGATCGACGAGAAAACCAAGGATCAACTTAAGGCGCTGGGATATGTCTACTGAGCAAACAGAAGGGCTGGACGAAGCGGATTGTTGCCGGGGAGAATTTGCTTGATTTTATCCCCGGATTTTGATAATTTTATTTTTTAGGCATTTTTTTTGCATATACGTATTCTTTTGTACATAACTATACTACAGAGAGAGGCTATTGTGTCAGAACGAAAAAAGGGCGCTATAAAACGCAGGGATTTTCTGAAGACAACGGCCAGGGCCAGCCTGGCTGCCATGAGCGTGGGACAATTTCCTTTTCTGCTAGGATGCGGCCAAAAGAGCTCGTCGAGCGCAAAACAGAGGTTGATCATCCTTGGGTTTGACGGGGTCGAGCCGAGTTTATTCGAGAGCTGGGCATCACAGAACAAGCTCCCTCACATGCAGAGTCTGGCTGACGCGGGATACTACGCCCATCTTGGCTCCACCAACCCACCCAACTCCCCGGTGGCCTGGTCCACCTTCGCCACAGGAACCAATCCCGGAGAACATAACATCTTCGACCTGATCAAGAGAGATCCCCGCACCTATCTACCCAATCTGGCCACTGGCCGGACAGATGATCCGGAATTCGATGCCAAGGGCCGGCTGGTGAAACCCCCCATCGGAATCTCATACCGGGACGGCCGATCCTTCTGGGTGCTGGCCGGGGAATCAGGAGTGCGCAGCGCCGTGCTCAACCTGCCCTATTCCTTCCCCCCGGATCACACCAAGAAAGGGCGCGTGCTTGCGGCCCTGGGCACTCCGGACCTTCGGGGCACAAACAGCACCTTCTTCTACCTGGCCACGGACCTTTCCCGGAAAGAAGATGGCAAGAGCATCGCCGGCGGCAAGCTGCTCAAACTTCAGCCATCGGGCTCTTTCTTAGAAACCTCTATCGAGGGGCCGCCGGACATCGCCGGCAAAGGGAGGGCGCGCTTAAAAACACCTCTGCGATGCGTCCAAGATTCGCGTTCAAAATCGGTTCAGATTCAGCTCCAAGATCAAAAACACTCGGTACAAGAGGAACATTGGAGCCCGTGGTTCACCGTTCAATTTCAGATGACCGATCACTTCACCGCCAGGGCCATCTGCCGATTTTACGTCATTCAGACCTCTCCTGAGGTGCGCCTGTATCTTTCGCCTCTGAGCTATGATCCCAGGGATCCCTATATTCCCATCTCCACCCCCACGGATTTCTCCCATCGGCTGGCTAAAACCCATGGGCTTTTCAAAACCGTGGGCTGGGTGCATGACACCTCAGCTCTGAACTCCGAGAAAATCGGCGAGCAGGTCTTTTTAGAGGAGATGTTCTCCATCATGGACTGGCGAGAGAAAATGACCCTGGCCCAACTCCAAAAGGGGAACGACGATCTGTTCATCTCCGTCTTCACAGCCACCGACCGGGCTGCCCATATGTTCTACCGCCTGCTGGACTCCAAACACCCCCGCTATGATGACCAGCTGGCCACCCAGTACGGAGATGCTCTCCTGCGGGTCTACCAGAAGATGGATCATGTTGTGGGTCAGGTTATGGCCGCTGTTAACCAGGATGATATGCTCATCATCCTCTCGGACCACGGCTTCCATAGTTTCCGGAGGGGGTTGCACGTGAACTCCTGGTTGGTCCAAAATGGGTTCATGACCCTGAGGAACGGGAAAAGCTACAGCAAAAAGGAGTTCCTCGAGGAGGTAAACTGGGAGCAAACCCAGGCTTACTCCCTGGGAACGGGCCAGGTTTATATCAATCTGGAGGGCCGCGAGGGACAGGGAATCGTTTCTCCATATGGAGAGTACGAAGATGTGGTGGACAGAATCGCCCGCGGGCTGGAAGGGTTCCGCGACCCGAAGACGGGCGAACAGGTCATGTTAAAAACCCACAAGGGCCACTCCATCTATCATGGAAAACATCTGCAGGAAGCTCCTGACATCCGTCTGGGCTTCAGGGATGGATATCGCACCTCCTGGAAAACCACCCTGGGAGGCATACCCAAAGAGCTGATGGCCGACAACACCAGGAAATGGAGCGGAGATCACGCCGCCTCCGACACCCAGGACACTCCGGGGATCATCATCTGCAACCAAAAACTGGCCAAGGATAAGCCGAACATCATCGACATGGCTCCCACTGTCCTGGCTCACTTCGAAATCCCTCAACCGGAGAAGATGACAGGAGAGGCTCTCCTGTAACTGCGCCTCAGAGATAATGCCCGCATGGACCTGAGGGAACGAGAAAAATATTCAGTTTGGTCCTCTCGAATCAAGCACCGGTTTTCCCAAGGGGCCAGGAAATCGGGGAACCTTGTATTTCAACAGATTTTTTGGAAAGGACGCGCCGAGATGAGCGCCACAGATTTCAAGACAAATTCGGGAAAAAGGGTCATCCTTCTGGGACTTGATGGCGGAACTTTTTCCCTGCTCCGGCCCTGGATCGAAGACGGCCTCATGCCGAATCTGGGCAAGATAATGGAGCAGGGAACGTCCGGCGAGCTGGCCTCTACCATCCCCGCTACCACTCCCCCTGCCTGGTCTACATGCGTTACAGGAAAGAATCCCGGCAAACACGGCATCTATGATTTTCGGGAGTCGTTCCTGCGAGACCCGCGGGCTCCTCTGGTCAACTCCAGGTCTCTTCGAAGCAAAAAGCTGTGGCATATCCTCGCCGACCACTCGAAAAAGGTGGGCCTGGTCAGCGTGCCCATCACCTATCCCCCGGAAAAGGTCAACGGGTTCTGCATCTCCGGACTGCTCACCCCAGACAGCGAATCTACATACACCAGTCCAGCAGAGCTCAAGGAACAGCTTCTGAAAGCCATCGGGGACTTCGTGGTCAATATAGATATCCCCAAATACGACGTGGACGCCCAGGAGGATGCCCTGGCCTTCCTCCAGGAAACCCTTTACTCGCTCCAAAAACGGCGAGATGCCTTTTTTTACTTGATGGCGGAGCAGCAGTGGGATTTCTTTATGATCGTCTTCATCTTCGCCGATCGCATCCAGCACCTTCTCTGGAAATACATAGATCCCCAGACCCAACTGTACGCCACCGAAAGAGCCGCTCAGCTCCGGGAGAAGATCCGCGAGTGCTTTGCCACCTTCGACGAGATGCTGGGCCAGCTGTTGGCTCAGCTTGACCAGGAGACCCAGCTGTTCATCATGTCCGATCACGGCTTCGGCTCCACCCGTGCCTGGATCAACGTCAACACCTACCTGGCCCGGCTGGGCCTATTGAGATTAAAGCGCGGCCAGGCCATCAGCAAGAAACTGTTCTGCACAGCCATGAACATCGGCGAGTCACCGTGGATGAAGAAGTTGCTCCCGGAGAACATCCAACGGATGGTGAGGAACAAAATCCGGGGCACTCGGTCCAGTTTTAAATCGGACGTGCAGAGCGCTATCGACTGGGAACGCACCAAGGCCTTTTTCGTCAGCATACCCACTCAGGGGATATTCATCAACGTCAAGAGGGATGGGTTCGGCCTGGTAGATCCCGGCCAGGAATACCAGCAGCTCAGAGAGCTGATCAAGGAAAAGCTTCTCCAGTTGCGCGATCCATGGACAAAAGACCAGGTGGTAGACCAGGTTTGGTTCAAGGAGGAAATTTACAGCGGCCCACAGGCCCAGTTCGCCCCCGATCTGATCTTCGTGGCCAGAGACTACGCCTATCTGGGGAGACAGCTTTTTGGCGATCATAAGATCATCCGCTCCGCTGAACATCTTCCCGTGGGTTTCCACCGCTCCAACGGGATCTTCATCGCGAGGGGCAGCGAAATCCAACAGGGCAGGCAAATTCAAGGGGCCAACATCGCCGATATCGCACCCACGGTCCTATATTCCATGGGCTTACCCGTGCCCGACGATATGGACGGCAAAGTTCTGAGAGAGATCTTCAGCGAAGAACTCCTGCAGCGCAACCCGGTGGAATACGTTAAAGCCGACCTGGACCAGGAGGGCGAGGAGGAGGAAACTTACTCGGAGGAGGAAAGCCAGAAGATAAAGGAACGGCTCAGGTCATTAGGCTATATCGAATAATAACGGAGTGCTCGGAAAAAGGGAGAAATATGGCCAAAGAATCGATGTCCATACTGTCGCGAATAAGGAAGTCTTGGAGAGACATCCCGCCTCGTCGGCGCAGCATCATCACCGGCATCATCAAAGTGGTCATCACCATCGGGGCGTTTTATTTGCTTTTCACCCACAAGCTCACCGTTAAAGACGAGATCGCGGTTGTCCTGCCCAATGAGACAACGGTTAAGGTGATGGCCGGAGAGGCATTGTTCACCACCGACGGTCAGCAAGGAATCCTGGACATCGGGCCGCAAATTCGGCTTGATAACGGGAAAACCGTGCGGCTGACTCCCAGCCTGAAAGGCAAATTGACCCTGCTGGTGGGCAAGGTCCTTCCCTTCATGGACACCTCGGGCATCGAAAAGACCAGGGACGTTCAGCTGGTCTCCGGCCAGAGGGGTCGGGTGCGCATCGTGCATATCAGCACCGTCTCGGCTATCAGGGATTACCTGCCCAAGATCGTGTTGAGCACCTTTCTCCTGTTCGCCATCTTGGCCACCTGCATTAAATTCACAGGCGTCTTCGGGAATATGTTTCGCTGGCACCTGCTACTGATAGGCCAGGGAATGCGCTTTCCCTTCGGACATATTATAGGAACATTTCTCATCGGCCGCTTCCTGGGAACTTTCATGCCCTCCACCATCGGTCTGGATGGCTACCGGCTTTATGATGCCGCTCACTTCAGCAAACGCGGCATAGAAAGCGCGGCCGCCCTGGCCATCGACAAGGTCTTAGGGTTCGTGGGCATATTCCTGACTTTTCTGGTGGCTCTGCCCTTCGGATACAAATTACTGGGGGACTACGCCGGCATCACCGTGGCCATCACCGTGCCCCTTGCCACGGGCATTATCCTGGCCTTCTTTCTGGCCCTTTTCTACCCTGGTATCATCCAGTATTTTATCAATTTGGTGCCTCTGCCGGCCAAGGGAAAGATCCGCGAGTACGTGAAGCGGGTCAACCACTCCGCCGCCGCCTACAAACATAAGAAAGGACTGCTGGTGACCTGCGCTCTCTTCGCCTTCTTCGGGCACTTCACCACGGCGGTCATGTATTTCTTCACCGCCCTGGCCGTGGGAGTGGTGGGAGCGTCCTTCTGGTTGGTCACCTTCGGTTCCTCCATACAGATCTTCGCCACGCTGATATCCCCCACCATGGCCGGAGAGGGGGCCCGGGAGATCGTCCAGGCCCTGGTCCTGGGCAAACACCTGGGGCACTCTCAGGCGATCCTTTCTGCGGCCCTTGGGTTTTGGGCCGCAGAGGCCATGACTCTCAGCGGTGTCTTCTTCCTCTGGGCCAGAAAAGGCGGCTACAAACCGAAGTTCCTCCATCTCCAGAAACAGGACGAGGAAACGCTGACGGTCGGAGTCCCTGAGGAAGGCGTGAAGTTGAGCCGGCCCCGGAAACTTCTCGTCCACTTCAAAACGGGTTTGCTCTCCGGCTTGCTGGCCGGGGCTCTGCTGGGTATCGTCGAGGCGGTGATCATCATCCTGACCAGGCCGCACCTGCCCGAGAGATGGGTTCTGTTTTACGCGCCCCTGCTGTACGGTCCGCTCTATGCCATCATCGGTGGCATGCTGGGTCTGGGAGTGGGGATCCTGAGCGCCCTGTTCTGGGGCAAGCCATCCCCGGCGCGAAGCTATGCCACCTACTGGTCCATCATCTTCGCCCTCTTCGCTTTCGTTATGGCCCGCTTTCGGATTGTCCGCGATATCCTTCTGGAACGGCCCTTTCAGCTTCCCTATCAGGTTCTCTTGCTCTTTGCTTTCGTGGTCGTCTTTATCCTGGCCCGGCTGCTGCTGCGTCATCTGCTGGAAAAAACCTCCTGGCGCCGGCTGACGACCGTGGCCGGGTCCCTGGTGGCCTTCGTGATCATGGTGCTGGTGGCCGGCCTGGTGGCCGGCGGGATCTGGCTGGCCTCCCGCCCGCCGCGAGCACCCCTCCCGGAAGGCGTTCCCATTGCCCTGAAAGAAAAGCCCAACGTGATCCTGATCATGGTGGATGCCCTGCGGGCCGACCGTCTTCACTGTTACGGCTACGAAACGCAGACCAGCCCCCACATCGACGCCCTGGCAACCGATGGCATCCTCTTCCAGGATTACTTCGTCCAGTCATCCTGGACCCGTCCGTCCACGGCCACCCTGTTGACCTCTCTGTATCCATCCTCCCATCGGGCCATCTACAAACCGGACATGCTTCCCGACGCGGTGGTATCGGTGGCGGAGCAGATGACAGCAGAGGGATATTTCGCCCTGGGGTTCGCCAACAACATCAACATCGCTCCCATCTTCAATTTCGGACAGGGTTTCGACGAGTACATCTTCTTGAAACCGCGCTATTTCTTCTTCTCACCGGAATCCGGCTTTCAGCTCACCGTATACAACCAGCTAAGACTGGTCCGGGAGCGCTTCTTCTCCAAGGCCAAGCACGTGTACCATTACTACCAGGACGCCCAGGTGGTCAACAAGAACGCCCTCTCCTGGCTGGAGAAACTGCAAAATGGCCGTTTCTTCTCGTTCATTCACTACATGGAGACTCATGATCCCTACTTCGTCCATCCTTACAACGGAGTTGGCTATGCCCGGGTGAGCAATCCCCGGCCCCATCCGAGCCTGGCCGGAGAGTACAGCGAGACCTATGACGGGGAGGTGCGTTTTGTCGATCAGGCAGTGGGAGAACTGTGTCAATGGCTGAAGGACAACAACCTGTACGATGATGCGCTGATCATTCTCACCTCGGACCACGGCGAGGAGTTCCAGGAACACGGCGGCTGGTGGCACGGCACTACACTTTACGAGGAGCAGATCCACGTGCCGCTCATTGTCAAGCTTCCCCATCAGGAGGCGGCCGGCACCACGGACAACCGGATGGTACGCTGTCTGGACGTTGCGCCCTCCATCCTGACCATGGCGGGCATCCCGCCCCATCCCTCTATGCAGGGAGAGAGCTTCCTGGGATGGACTGGCCGTTCCTGGGCCGGTGTGGAGGATGTCTTCTCCGAGGAGGACCACGAGGGCAATGTGATCCACTCTCTGCGCACCCGGACGTGGAAACTCATCGAGGCCAACCAGAACAATCCCCGCGGGCTTCCCTCAACGGCCCTGTTCCATCTGCTGGAAGATCCTCTGGAGAAAAGGAACCTGGCTCAGCAGCGTCCGGATTTGCTGGGTCTGCTGCGGCCGCGTCTGGAGGAAAAGCTGGCCCAGGCACAGGGCGAGGCGGTGGCATCTCAGCAAAGGGATATCGATGAGGCCACCAGGGAGCGATTAAAATCTCTGGGATACACCGAGTAGGTGGTGATGAGCCTCTATGGAAAACATCCGCAGATTGCTGATCATCGGCCTGGACGGCGCCACCTTTGACCTCATCGATCCGTGGAGCGCTCAGGGGGAACTCCCCCACATCACCGCGCTTATGAAACGGGGCCGGCGCGCCGATCTGGAGTCCACCATTCCCCCGGTGACCTTTCCCGCCTGGTCCTCCTTCATGACCGGCAAGAACCCGGGTAAGCATGGCATCTACGATTTCACCCAACGCATACCCGGACGCTACGGCTTGGAGTTCGCCGGCGCCCGTTCTCGAAAAAGCTCTACTATCTGGAGATTGCTCAGCGACAGCGGCCAGCGGGTGGGTGTGATGGGCCTGCCCACCACCTACCCACCTGAGAAGGTCAACGGTTTCATGATCAGCGGGTTCGACTCTCCTGTGTGTACCGGAACCGATCCCTCCTTCATCTATCCCCAATCACTGTTCGCCGAAATCAGGAAACAGGTCGGTCCATACAGGATCACTGATTTTCAACAGTTCCGGGTGGGAAGGGGATGGCACGCCAAAGCGCTTATCAAAATTAGAGAGACCCTGGAACGTAAAGCGGCCATTGCCGAATATCTACTGAAAAAGGAGCCCTGGGATTGCTTTATGGTCCTTTTCGGGGCTTCCGACACCATCTGCCATCACTTCTGGATGTTCCACGATCCCAATTCGCCCCGGCGCCCGGAGAAATCTGAGAAGGAATTCAAAGAGGCCATCCTCTCCATTTACAAGCAGCTGGACGCCATTGTCGGCCAGCTCATCTCCCAGGCTCACCCGGGAACAGCGGTGATGATTCTCTCCGATCATGGCTTTGGCGGAACGGGCGATAAGGTAGTGTATCTACACCGCTGGCTGGAGAAGCAGGGTTTTTTGAGATTTCGAGGGGGAACCTCAGCAGGCACCTGGGGAGCATCCATCCTGCGGACGGCCGGATTGAAACTCCTGCCTCTGGGAATCCAGGAGAGCATTTTCCGAAAGAGATCCCGGGTGACCAGCGCGCTCCTCTCCCAAACCCAG
>CBDUWG010000037.1:0-9322 GCA_965370845.1 uncultured bacterium | reverse complement strand
CACTCTGAAGGTTCAGTTGGAAAAAATACTATGCACTAATCCCTCTTAATTTTCTAATTTTCTCGAGTCTCGGTCTTTCGAGGGGGTAGCGGAAAACGGCGAGGGGCGCGTGCCGGCCGAGCGGGAGAGCGAGGACGGCATCGGCGGCAGAGCCGCCGATAGCGCCCCGGTGCTGCGAAGAAGCACGCCGGTTGCAGCGAGGGGGACACTTCCCCCTCCTGATGCTCCTTTTCGTCGCATCCCCCGCCCTCCCTTTAAAAAGATTTATTTAAAATTGCAAAGTGCAAATTTTAAATTGAAAAATCACCCTGCCCTTCCCGACCCTCGAATCTCGAATAACAGAGAAAGGAAAAAGAATGCAACGCAGATGGTTATGGATTATTCTATCATCGCTTTTAGTGATGTTCGCTCTTATTCCGGCAGCTATTGGGGAAAAGAACCTCTATCATAATGTCGACCGCCTGAGGTGGGCGGGTCCTCCGGGCACGGAGCCAGGTTCTTATGAGGATTTTATCAAGCAGCACGATCTCTTTACAATACCTCCTCTGACCATAAGGGAGGTCTATCGGACCGAGCGGAAGGCTCTGGACAACCATGTGCTGATCGCGGTGGAAGAAAGCCTCTATCCACTGATAGAAACAGGGCTTGGGGGATACGTGACAGATTTGGAGTTGCAGGGCTATACGGTGACGGTGGTCCTGGACACGGCCTTCGGGGGAACTCCTATGGATTTCCGCAATTACCTGAACTCGGTTTACGGCTCCACGGGACTCGTGGGAGCTATTCTCATCGGAGATCTCCCCGTGCCCTGGCACGAGTCCACCTGGGACGACGGCGTCTATGAGAGTTACCCCTGCGATTACTTTTACATGGACCTGGATGGACAGTGGCTGGACAACGATAGCAATGAGATCTACGATCAGCATTCCGGGGAGCGGCTGCCGGAGATCTGGGTGGGCAGGATGGCGGCTTCGGCCTTGAGCGGGAGCGAGGCGGACCACATCAACAACCTCTTCGGCAAGATAGCCGCCTACAGAGGGGGAACTCTTGCTCAGCCCCAGCGCGGGTTGACCTTTATCGATGACGACTGGAGTGACTGGACCACCTGCGGCATGGACTCCATCTATTCCTCCCAGGTGAAGGCCGTCAATGACCATCAGACGACCGTTGCCGACACATACGCCATCGAGCTGGGCACGGGCTATGAGACCATCCAGGTCTGCGCCCACTCCTGGCCCGGCGGCCACGTCTTCAGCTCCCGGCCCTGCGACTGTGCCTGCTATGCTCATGTCTATGTCGAATCCGACTCTTCGCGGGAGTGCCAGCTGCGCATCAGCGGCCAGGACGGTTTCAAGATCTGGCTGAACGGGTCGGTGATACTGACCGATCCCAATGGAACGCAGGGTTTTGAATTTGATCTTGTTGCCGTTACCCTGAACGAGGGAATCAACTCCCTTCTGGTCAAGGTCGCTCAGGATAAGTATGATTACGGGTTTAAGGCCCGCTTCACCGACACGGGGGGAAGCCCCATCCCCGGGCTGGTCTATCACCTGGAGGACCCCGATGACCCCGACCGGCATGCGCCCTATGTCACCGCCTGGCTGACCAACGGTTTTCATTACTGGAGCAACTTCTGGGGTGCCCTAAGCCAGGATTTCCTGGGAGGTGAGGCCGGTATCGACGCCTATGAGGGCCTCGTCTCCGGGGGGAAGACCTGGCAACTGTGGGACATCGGCTCCGGATTTCTCGATTTCTCCGCCATCTACGACGACATGGATGTGGGAGCCGTCTACGCCTTTACTCATCTGTACAGCGATTCCGCCCAGACAGTAACTCTCTGGCTGGGGACATACTCCGGGGCCAAGATATGGCTCAACGGCGATGTGGTTTACTACGACAACACCTATCACAGCTTCGAACCGGATGCTCAACAGGTGCAGCTCGATCTGGAGGCGGGCTGGAATCGCCTGCTGGTCAAGATCAGCGTCTGGTATGGCGCTCAGCTCTCCGGGAGGTTTGGGGATTCTGAGAAGTTGGAGGTGGAAGGACTTGCCTACGATCCCGCCCCCACGACAGGGGATTATAGCCACGGATGGCTGATGAACGGATACTACAAGAACCACGACCCGGCCACCCGTCTCACTCAGGATTACCTGGGCGGTGAGGCGACCGTTCAGCCAGGGGAGGGGGATTCCACGGGTTCCTTCGTCTGGACTCCCGGGTATGGCAGCGAGGATTGGTTCGATCTGGAGGAATACTTCTCCGAGGATGGAGGGGAGATCTCCGCGGGTGAAATCCAGACGATAGACCCGGATGGCTTTCTTTACAATCTCTTTGCCTGTTCGGCGGTCCGTTTCACCGAGTCAAATTACCTGGCCGGAAAATACACCTTTGCCGACACCTACGGCCTGACGACCATCGGCTCCAGCAAATCCGGCTCAATGCTCTATTTCGAGGATTTCTATTCCCAGCTCGCCGACGGCAATTGTGCGGGAAAGGCCCTACAGGAGTGGTTCCGCAAACAGGGACAGAATGGCTTCTACAACTGGGAGGTCTGCTGGTACTATGGTCTCGTGCTCATCGGCGATCCGACTCTGCGCGTCAATATCTGCTCTGTGCCCATGGCCATCGACGACCTGGCCGGCACCCTGACCGGCGATAACATTCACCTGGAGTGGACCGAACCGTACAGCGAGTGCGGTGTAACTCGCTATGTGGTTTACCGCAGCACCGCACCCGGCTCTTTGGGCGATTCTCTTGCCGGCACTGTGGACACAGTTTACACGGATATGGGAGCGGCCGGCGATGTGGGCAGCAATTACTTCTACGCGGTCAAGGCTGTGGATGCCGGGGGTCAAAAGTCCGGCGAATCCAACAAGGTCGGCGAGTTCGACAGGGATTTGGATTCGGCAAAGTAGGAGTATGAGAGAAAAAGTTGTAAAAAACATCTTGACAAAGAAATGCATATCTGGTAGAATAGAATGGTGGAGCAAACTCGATCTTAAATTCCCGATGACCTTTCCGAGATAGAAAGGAGGAGCGATATGAGAAGAATTCTTTTGCCCCTGGCCGTTCTGACGGCCTGCTCTCTGATCTGGTCCGCCGGGGCCTGGGCCGAGGGGTTTGGCTCACCGGTCATAGACGGTGTTGCTGATGCCTGTTATGGCACCGCTGAGGCCTCCGACCCCAGTGGAGACGGGACCGGAAATGCGAACATGGATCTGCTTGACCTCTATGTTTGCAATGACGCCAGCTACTGGTATTTTTGCTTTACCATCAACGATGATATCGGAACGACCAACTGGGGCAAATATGCCATCTATGTGGACATCGATGGGCAAACCGATTCGGGGGCCGACACCTCCGATGCCTGGGTGCGTAACGTCCGGGGTACAGATCCGCATCTGCCTGAGTATGGCCTCTACAGCTGGGTGAATGAGGCCCCACCCTATCTTACGAGCCACACCCAATTCTGGGCTTATGACACGACTTCCGGCAGTTGGAACCAGTATGGCAATCCAGATGGCGTGGGTCTCAGCACCGGCACCACCTCTGGCATCGAGTGGAAGATCGAAAAGTCGCGGATCGTGTCCCCGGAGTCTCTGTGGTGCGAGGTGTGGAGTACCGGAGGCAACGATTATGATAATGCCCGGGACACCTCCAACGATCCGGCCGACGACTGGACCCCACACCCGGATAGTACCTGGCAGGAGATGGCCTTCATCGATCTCTCCACGCTGGTCCACGAATCCTTCGGCGCCGACACCACCAAGCCATGGCTGGAGGATGCCTTGGCCACAGACTGGACACATGTTGACCTGGGTTTCAGCGAGATCATGGATACCTCCGCCTTCAATCCGGGCAACTACACCATACCCGGGCTGTCGGTGACGGCCGCTGAGTCACTGGGCGTTGACGGTGTCAGGCTGACCACCAGCAGTCAAACTTACGGCGTCGAATACACAGTGCAGGTGAGCTCCGCGGTGGAGGACATGGCCGGCAACTATATCCATCCAGACCATGACGAGGCCAGCTTCACCGGATTCGGCATCGCCACGGTGACCTTCATCGTGGACGACTCCGCGGACAGCGTCTGGGCCGACGGCTTTATGTTCAAGGGCAGCTGGGATACCAACACCTATCATGCCTACGATGCCTCCTGGGGGTTGGGTTTCCTGTATGATATGTACGACGACGGGACCAACGGCGATGACACCCCCAACGACCACATCTGGAAGCGCTCCCTCGACCTGGTGGTCGATGGCGGCGCCAACACCTGGGAATGGGGCGTCACCGGCCTGGATTCGGTGTGGATCGATGGCAACTGGCAGTTCCAGGTGGTCGATCAAACGGCTCAGGAGCTGACCTATACCACCCAGGAGCAGGCCAACCATGACGTGCCGGTGGTCTTCTCCGTGGACATGACCACCGCCGATTCGGTGATGCTCCCGTTGCTGGTAGTGGGCAGCGTGGCTCCGCTGAGTTGGGACTTCGATCCGGCCAATGACGACACCCTCAACGATGAAGGTTACAACGGCGACGCGACGTCCGGGGACAACATCTGGTCCACCACCATCACCTTCCCCAGGGGATCCAGCGAGTGGGTGGAGTACAAGTATGGCAACGGTGCTTTCGACAACGATCTGCCGGCTTACGTCAACAGGATTCACATCACCGACGATGACAACTACGGTGTGGGCAACCCGCAGATCAGGCCAACGGACCTGTTCGGCTACTTCAGGGACGTGATCCCCAAGGCCGTTGACGACCTGACCGTCGTCCTGTCCGCCGACGATCTGCAGCTGGAGTGGTCGGCGGTGACCCTGAATCTCAACGATCATCCGGTATGGGTGGATCGCTACAAGATCTATCGCGATACCGCCGTCGGTGAAGTCGGAACCACTCTGATCGATTCCACCACGGACCTGTTCTACCTGGATGTTTCTGGGGTAGTGGGCAGCGCCGTGACCCACTACTATTACTCGGTGATTGCTGTCTCCGTTACCAAGGAGTCGGATCAATCTAATCCCGTTGGTGAATTCGACAAGGATTTGCTGAACGCAAAGTAGTTAGAAATAGATCGTCTCGTATCGGGCGGGTGTCGAACTTGTGAGGTGGCTTTCTCTGCAAAAAGCCGAGGAAGTATAACGATTGCCTCTGGAACCCAGGCTTAGACATCCGCCCTCTTTTTAAGGCCGTCTTTCTGCGGAAGGACGGCCTTTTGAGTTGAACTGCTTATTAACTCTTGCGTTTGAAAAAATCTGCTATATTTTACCAAGGCGTCTCTTGCAGCTATGGTTTCCTTGTGATCCTCCGGTCTCAGAGCATGGCAGTTCGCCGATGCTCTTTCCCCCAAACTCCAAAAAACGGGAATGTATCCCGACTTTGGGTTGTCTAATTAGTGAACAAGGAAAGGGACCAGACCTTTTGACGGAAAAGACTTTGACGGACGATAAACTAATCATGGCTGCGCGTGAAGGTGACCAGAATGCCTTCCAGGAGCTTGTCAGGCGCCATGAGTCCCGTGTTGCCGCGACGGTCATCGGCATGCTGGGCAGATGCGCGGAGGCAGAGGATGTCGGTCAGGAGACCTTTATCCGTTTCTACAGGGGATTGAGAAAATTTCGCGTTGAATCCATCGTGGGAACCTATCTTACCCGGATTGCCATCAATTTATCCTTAAATGAGCTAAAGCGGCGCAGGCGCAGGTCATTGTTGTTTTTTTCCAGACCGATCGAAGAAATCTATGACATTCCCGATCCAAAAGCGGACAGTGAGCTGAACGAGGACAGAGAAATGGTACAACGAGCCATCCAGAAGCTGGAGAGCAAGTTTCGGTCGGTGGTGGTCCTCAGGCTTATTGATGGATATTCAACGCGAGAGACGGCGGATATTTTAAATGTTCCCGTGGGCACAGTGCTGTCGCGTTTGGCCCGGGCACAAACAAAATTAAAAGAAGTGCTATCACCTTATATTGGAGATAAGCGATGAACAAAAAAGCGATGGAGTTACTCTATCGATCCTTTGATGACTCGCTGACGCCCGGGGAGAAAGAGCAGCTTGAAGAGGCGCTGGCCGGATCAAAGGAGTTACGGGAAGAGAAAGAGCGAATAACGGCCATGCGCGGTGCCATTTCAGCCGGCGCTGTTAAGTCGTTTAAACCATTTTTTGCCGAGCGGGTGATGCGCAGGATCGTCTCGACCGGTGAGAGAAACAGAAGCGCGGAAGCGTTCTTCGAATCGCTGCAATATGCTTTTCGCCGCGTGGCCGTTGTGGGTGCGGCGGTGATCATCGCTTTAGCGGTCTACAATTTCGTGAAGACCGGCAGCATTTCCGTGGCGGGAGTCTTGGGCATGCCCCAGGAGACCCTCGAGGAGGTGCTGGAATCGCCATTTGACTCTACGCTGGAGGAATTGCTATGAAAATGGGAACGAAGACCATTCTGGTTATCCTGATCACCCTGATCATCGGGATGATCATCGGGGTTTTGATCAGCGGAGCTTTTGCTCGGCATCGCAGCGGACGATTCATGTCTATGAGAGAGCCGGGACGCTTGGGGGCGCATGTGGAGAGAATCATCGATCCGGATGAATCTCAGCGCGAGGCGGTGCGAGCTATTCTGCAAAGGCACTCGGAGCAATTTCTCAAGATCCATTCCCGATTCGAGGGTGAGATGCTGGCCCTGAGAGATTCGTTGAAAAAAGATCTGGATCCCATTCTCACCGAGGAGCAAAAAGCCCGTCTGGAGAGAGGGCCGAGGCATCCGGGACCATTCAGGGGCAAGGGGAAAAGACCAGGTCCTCCGTTCAGAGGTGAGCGGAGAAGATCTGATCCTGCCCCGTTAGCGGATGAATAATCAGGACGTCTGAAAGCGCAGCAGCAGATCTCTCAAAGGAGGTTTATGATGAAAGGGCAATCATCGATGGAAGAGCGTAAGCTGAGCAGAAGGTTGAATGTTCTTACTGTTCCGGTCCTTTTTGCCGGTCTGTTGATGATTATCGGTGGATGCGCCCGCCACCGGACCGTGGTGGTGGCAAGTCCAGCTGATGTTGTCAAGGTGGTCTATGTTCAAAAGGCTCCGCCGGCGCTGAAAGCAGAGGTGCGTCCGGCGAGACCTGCTTCCGGTGCCGTGTGGGTGGGTGGCCATTGGAAATGGACCGGCCACAAATACACCTGGGTCTCCGGACATTGGGAGAAAAAGCCCCGCGGAGCCACCTGGGTGTCCGGGCACTGGGAGAAGAAACCCCGTGGTTGGGTTTGGATGCAGGGACATTGGCGAAAGTAAGATCATTCATCAATGGCACCAGCCGCAGCTTGTGAATGGCCGCTGAGCTTGTACGCTCGGCGGCCCTTTTTTACGGGCGAATTCATGAACCTGAAAATAATCAACGACTGCGTGATTACCTTTCTGTCCTTTTCGGAGACCGCGGGTGTGCTGGTCGGATTCTTTCCCGCCTGCAAACCGCCGCACCTAATCCCATTTAGACATAACATTATGAATGGAAGAGAGATGTACTTACCCATTATTGTTCTCAAAAGCCGTCAACAAATCGGGAATAAATCCAGAAGCTGCGTTGTCTAATAAATGAAACAACCAGAGACGACGAAGAAATAACCTCAACAGAAGGAGTGATGACCTATGAGCGTTGATGCACATCAAATCGCAGACAATCACATCACCACCGATGACCTGGCATTTTCAGCCTACCTGAAGATGAAAGGCTATCGGCTCATCAGATCAGATCGAAAGAAATCAAAAACACTGTTCACGTTTAACGTCGATGGAGAAAACGATCGGCTCAAGGTGGAGTTCATCAACAGCCGGTTCCTTCAATTCTACAACGAGCTGAGAAATTTGAAGAAGATGATTTAACCAAGAGGAGGAGATTGCGATGAAACGCACGAGTATCTTAACCGTAATACTGACCGTTTCGCTGTGTGCCGGACTGCTGATGAGCTCCGGCGGGATACTTTTTGCGCAGCAGGGAGGTGGACACCGGGGTGGCCATCGAGGTGGCCCTGGTTTTGGGCAATTGTTGGTCCAGCTGACCGATGAGCAGCGAGAGGCCGTATGGGAGTTGGTCGCTGATATGTGCGGCCAGGATGCCGACCGGCAGGAGATCCACCAGGCCGTCATGGAGCTGCTCGAGGGGTTCGGCATCGAGTTGCCGGATCGCCCGGGCGGTCCTAACGGACCGGGAGGTCCACGAGGGCCTCGAAACGGCCGGGATGGATTCGGGGAAGATCTGACTGAGCAGCAGCGGAGCACTATTCGCACTGGGGTCTTCGAGTTGTGGCAAGACGGTGCCGCCCATCGCGAGATCGGCGCTGCGCTCAGGGAGATGCGAGAGGAGTATGGTATCGAGTTGTCCGATCGCCCGGGGAGTGGCCGAGGTCGCGGTGATGGTGGACATCTTTCCCTGTGCCTTCTGGCTCAATTAAGCGAGCAGCAAAGGCAACAGATCCATCATCTGATGCGTGACATGCGACGCCAGGGTGCCGCGCCAGAGGAAATCCGGGCTGCCATGGAGGAGAGGTTTCAGCAGTGGAGCATCGAGCTGCCGGAGCATGATCTCCCGCTAACCGCCGAGCAGCGCCGGATTAGTCGCCAGGTTGGTTATCAGATGTGGACGGATGGAGCCACCAGAGAAGAGATCCGATCCGCCGTGGACGAGCAGTTTCAGAGCTTCGGTGTTCGGCTGCCCGAGGGTCGGCGGGGACATCTCCCCTTTGGATTTCTGCATCGTTGTTTCATGTCCAATCTGAGCGAAGAGCAGAGAAGAGCCATCCGCGAGATACGAAGGGACATGCGGCGCCAGGGTGCCGCCCCCGAAGAGATCCGTGAGGCGGTTGAGGATTTGCTGGCCGGCTGGGGTATCAGCCCTGCGGATCTCTCCACAGAGCTGACGGCTGAGCAGCGGGCTCAGCTTCGCGCCGCGGGCTTCGAGCTCTGGATGGCCGGTGCTTGCCGGGAGGACATTTGCCGGGCGGTGAAGGAATTGCTGGGTGATTTCGGGATTGAATTGCCAGAGGACCGGGGGGATATCGCTCCGCAGGGTGAAGTGACCGGATCTCCCATTGTTGCTCAAAACTATCCCAATCCGGCCAACCCGGAGACGCAGATAAGCTACACGCTGGGCGTTTCCGAAAAAGTTCAGATACAAATTTACAACATCTCAGGACAGCTTATCCGCGCCTATGACATGGGCCATCAATCTCCGGGCGACTACAGCGTCAAGTGGGATGGTCGCCATGAGGACGGACAGCCAGTGGCCAGCGGGGTCTATTTCTACAAGGTCCAGGCCGGACCGCACTCGGTGAA
>CBDUWG010000036.1:0-9330 GCA_965370845.1 uncultured bacterium | reverse complement strand
ATGCAGATTCAACCTGTCATATACTCAGAATCGAACATTTCAGTTACCAGAATCCAGAATCTAGAATCCAGAATCCGCCTTTCTCAACTCTCTCAACTCGCCCAACTCTCTAAACTCTCTTATAATCTACCTCAGGCAAGATTTTTGAAACTGGTCAACTCATTTTTTTGAGGCATTTTCATCGTGAAAAACAGGAGAAATCAGTGATGGTCGATAAAAAGCTGGTGGAGAAACCCTGGGCCGGAGAGGAAAAACGCACCAGAGACAGAAGAAAAGAAACACGCAGAGCGGTGGACCGGATAAGAGGGCTGCACTGCTGGGAATATCACAACTGCAAGTTGAGCGACTGCATCGTCCAGAAATGTGAAGCTCAAAAATGCTGGCTGCTCTGCGAACACGAGGAGTATAAGGGCAAAGAGAAATGCGACGGATGTAACTTTAAGCTGGCCTGGGATATCGGCATTTTCACCTCCTGAGGATAATCGATCCGTCTGGAGTGCTTTTCCGGGACCATCACTCTACACAACACCTGTGTCGTTCTCCAAGGGGCGACCAAGAACACCTTTGCCAGCTCGCCACTGGAGATCGACAAACCTCCTTTGGGAGAGCTTGCCGTTGGGAATATATCCGGCCAACTCGATATCACATCGGGTTGGTCCCTTCATATACTCCACCCCAAGGTACCTCCCCAGAGAGAACCGATCCGCTGAACATCCCGAATCCCCGGATTTCCCCGGGACAAGCTGCTGAAAAGTCTTGACCTGGGCAGCCCAATCACATATTTTACCAACACACTTATCGTCACGATCCACGGAGTTAGGAATATGTTTCTCACACAGCTGGAAATCTTTGGCTTTAAATCTTGTCCCACAAAATTGGATTTGAAATTCGGGGGCGGCATCACCGGAATCGTCGGGCCCAACGGCTGCGGCAAAACCAACATCGTAGATGCCATCCGTTGGGTGCTGGGCGAGCAAAAGCCAACCCTTTTGCGCAGCGAGCAGATGGAAGATGTCATCTTTAACGGCACCGATAAGCAGAAACCCCTGGGCATGGCCGAGGTCTCTCTGACCATCGATAACACCCTTAATATTCTGCCCCAAGAATATACCGAGGTGATGATCACTCGCCGCCTTTTCCGCTCCGGAGAAAGCGAGTATCTGCTCAATAAAACGCCCTGCCGGCGCAGGGATATCGTCGAGCTGTTCATGGATACGGGCATGGCTTCTCACGCCTACTCGATCATCGAGCTTCCCATGGTAGAGTCTATCCTCGGGGGCCACACCGAAGTTCTGAGAGCCCTTTTCGAGGAAGCCGCCGGCATCGCCAAGTACAAGGCCAAACGCCGAGAGGCCCTCAGAAAATTAGAGACGACCAGAGGAAATCTGCTTCGAGTGGGCGATATAATAGAGGAAGTGGAAAAACAGGTCCGCGGGCTGCGCCGCCAGGCGGCAAAGGCCCAGCGGTATCAGCGCTATTCCCAGGAACTCAAAGAACATGAGATAGGCGTCGCCGGGAAGGAGTACTGGCGAAAAGAAGAAGAGGGAAACCGGCTCCGTCAGATGCTGAAAGAGGCTCAAGCTCTCACGGACCGAGCTGGGGAGCAGCTTTCCACGAAGGAAACCCAGGCGCAGAAGCTACGCCACCGGCTGGGGGAACAGGAACAGTCTCTGGCCAGGATACGCAGCCAAGTGTCCGAAAAAGGCGAGCACATCCACAAGCTCGAGGAACAAATACTGATCAGCCGGGAGCGCAAAGATGGGCTCCGTCAGCAACGGGACCGCATCCAAACAGATATGCAAAGGCTCGATTCCAAACGGGAGGATCTGCTTGGGCAGGGGAAAGATCGGGCCCGGGATGCGGCCAAAGCCGCTGAACAACTGAGCAGAGCACAGGAGCATTTCGTTCAAAAGGAGAAACGGCTGGCTGTCCTGGACGGGGATCTTTATCATAAACGGACAGCGGTGGAGGAATCCCGACGGCGGATCTCCGACTTGCTGTTGGGGAAAAATGACCTCGGCGGAGAGCTGCAGAGATTGCGGGCTCAGTTGGAGACGAACCAACACCGGGAGCAGATGTTGACCGAGGAGATGGAGAAAATTTCCGGCGAGACAGATCAGTTCAAGCGAGCTCTCAGCGAATCCGATGACAAGCTGAAAAAAGGCTGCCAGAACGTGCAAGAGCTGGAAGCCCAACTGGAAAAAGCCCGGGAAAAGCAGAAGCGGCTCCTGGCCTCTCTGCGGAAAGTTATCGAACAGGAGCGGGATCTGGAAGGCCAGGTAAAGATCAGAAAGAACAGGCTGGAATTGCTGCAGGGCGTTTTGGAATCCTATGAGGGATATCATCAGGGGGTCAAATCGCTGCTCACGGATCTGAGCGATCTGCCGGGTATCTGTGGAACGGTAGCCGATATATTGCAGGTCAGTCCAAAGTACATGCCGGCCGTCGAGGCGGCTCTGGGTGAAGCCGCTCAGTGCATCCTGGTTGAAACAACGGATACGGCCTTAAAAGCCGTGGAGCACCTACATCGCCGGAAGGCCGGTCGGGCCACTTTTCTGATTCTGGACCGGGCGCGACGGCTGAGCGCGGCCTCAAAGCCCCGGGAAGCCCTCAGCCGGAAAGGCGCTCTGGCCTGGGCAGCGGATGTGATCACCTGCGACCAGAAGTATCGCCCGGCAGTGGATCTTCTGCTGGGAGGGGTCGTGATCGTCGATGATCTGGCCTCTCTCGCCTCTGCAGCCAACCAGAGCCTGGAGCAACAGATCATTTGGACCTCTCTGTCTGGCGACGTTCTGGAAACTCCGGCCCTGATCCGGGGAGGACATCTCTCCAAAGAGACAGGGCTCCTGGACCGACGGCGCAAAACCCTTCAGGAGAAAGAAGACCTGGACTCGCTGGCCACTGTTTTACAGGAAAGGCATGACCGGCGCCTCGTTCTGGAATCCGATGAAAAACAACATGCTGGAAAAGTCAACGAGCTTCAGCGAACTCTTCAAACGCTTAGTTTGCAGAAAGCCCAGGTGGAAAAAGAGACAGAGACCCTTCGCCTTCAGTCCAAAGCCCTTGCGGACCGACGAGACGCCCTGACCCGCGAGCTGGAGGGGCTCAGGGGACAGGACCGGCCTCACAACAAGCTCATGGCCCAGTCGACGGAAAAACTCTCCCGTCTGGAAGACCAATTGGCCGGGGAACGAGAACAGGGTCAGCTTTTAGAGGAACAGTTCCGGGACCTGGAGTCCACATCCAGGACAACCCTCAAGGATGTCAACGAGGACCGAGTTCAACTGGTCTCTCTCCAGGGCCGTTGCGAACAACTCCGCCTGGACACAGAACGTCTAAAACAAATCGAGCAGGAGCTGCAATCGAACATGGAGAGCCAGCGGGCCGAAATTGAGGAGATTGAAAAGAAGAGCAAGGATCTGACAGCGCAGATAGCCGCAATGGGCCAGGAAGTGCAGGAGCGAGGGGTGGAGAAATCTGAATTTGAGGCGCGGGGGAAGCGGCTTGGCGAAGATGAATCCTCCGCCCGGATGGAGTTGCAGGGGCTGGAGTCAGAGATCAAAGAGGTTCGCGAGCAACGGGAGTCAGATCAAAACCAGTTCCACAACCTGCAACTCCAGCTTACCGAGATTGAGGCCAAGCAGCAGGCCACCATGGAAAGGATACAGCAGGAGTACCAGTTGGATCTTCGGGAGACCGAAAACTTGGAGGAAGAGGAGAAACTGAACCTCCAGGAGAGAGAGAAGCACATCCGCTCTCTGCGCCAGAAAATTCAGACCATGGGCCCTGTTAACCTGGCCGCCCTGGAGGAATATAAAATACAGAAGGAGCGTTATGACTTCCTCGTTGGACAAAGGGACGACCTTCTTCGGGCAGAGCAGAACCTCAACCGGGTCATCCAGGAGATGAATAAACGCGCCCGTCGTCTGTTTGGCCGCACATTCAAGAAAGTGAAGGAGGCTTTTCAGACCATTTTCAGCCAGATGTTCGATGGCGGGGAGGCAAACCTGATTCTCAACGGGAAAGATGATCCTTTAGAGGCCAACATCGAGATCTACGCCTGTCCGGGCGGAAAAAGGCTGCGCCACATCGCTCAGCTTTCCGGAGGAGAGAAAGCCTTGACGGCCATATCCCTCCTGTTCTCTCTGTATCAGGTAAAACCCAGCCCCTTTTGTGTTCTCGACGAGGTGGATGCTCCCCTGGATGACGTGAACATCGGCCGTTTCGTGGAAATACTCAGGAGACTCAGCCAGAAATCCCAGTTCATCATCATCACTCATAATAAAAACACCATGGCGGCGGCCAACGTGCTGTACGGGGTGACCATGGAGCAATCCGGGGTATCCCGGGTGGTATCTGTAAACCTTCGTCAGGCGGAAAAAAGCGCTGTACAATGAGGGATCTCCCATGACCATCTTGAACCGCCTGAAAGAGCGATTAAGCCGCACCAGAACTGAGCTTATCGGCAGCCTGGCCCGGGTAGTGCGCGGTCATGGGTGCGTGGATGCGGAACTGCTGGAGCAGATGGAGGAGATACTCATCCGCGGCGATGTGGGCGTGGAAACCACGGCCAAGCTCCTTGAAGGGCTCAAGGAAAAGAGTGGTGCTGCCGGGCAACTGAAACCGGAGCAGATTCTGGCCATCCTCCGGCAGCAGATCGAGGAGATCCTGGGCGATGATCGATCAAAAGAAGCATCCCTCCCGCTATCGTCCACTCCTCACGTGATCCTTGTGGCCGGGGTCAATGGCACGGGAAAGACCACCAGCATCGCCAAACTGGCCAAAATATACCTGGATCAGGGCAGAACGGTATTGTTGGCCAGTTGTGATACCTTCCGGGCGGCGGCCAATGAGCAGTTGGAGATCTGGGCCCGCCGCTTGGGGGTGGGAATGGTGAAAAATCAACCCGGAGCAGATCCCGCCGCCGTGGCCTTCGATGCTTTGCGGGCAGCGCAGGCACGGGGCATCGACGTTCTGATCATCGACACGGCCGGCCGCCTGCACACCAAAAGCCCACTCATGGAAGAGCTGAAGAAGATCAAGCGGGTTATCGGCAAACAGATACAGAACGGCCCTCACGAAACCCTGCTGGTCCTGGACGCCACCGTGGGCCAGAATGCAATCTCTCAAGCCCGGCTTTTCCATGAGGCTCTCGGCCTCAGCGGCATCCTGCTGGCCAAATTGGATGGCACAGCCAAAGGTGGGATCGTCATCGCCATCAAGGACCGGCTGAACATCCCCGTCTCTTACATCGGGATCGGGGAGAATCTCGACGACCTTGAGCGATTCGACGTCGGCAAGTTCGTGGGGGCCCTGTTCTCAGACAGCTAAAAGGCGAAATTCGCTGTGATGGCCGCGTACGTCATGCCCATGGTGGTGGAAACCTCCAGATCTGCCTCATCCATCTCCGCTTTGGACATCAGGTAGCGGAATCCATACTCACCGCCCAGGCTGAAGTGGTCACTGAAGTGGTACTCGGCTCCGAAGGCCAGGTTCAGACCGAAGGGGCTAAGCAGATCCTGGGCAAATTCCTTGGCGTCATCGAGGGACTCATCATCACCCAAATCCACAGACGTGAAGGCCTTGAAAAGATCCACCAGAAAATATGGCGATGTCATTCCAGCAGTCCGAGGCTTCAGGTATAGCTTGATACCACCATGGGGCATCATCATGCTGGCCCCACCTTCCTGATCGACCTCCCCGATATCACCAATGTCCCCTACATCCCCCTCCACTTTCACATTAAAGCGGGCATAGTCAAGACCGAATTCGATAACCATGCTGGTGCCGGCCCCGAATCCAAAATAGCTGGACTGCACGACGGCAGAAGGCTTAACGCCGAAAAACACCTGCGCCTGGGCAATGCTGGCCAGGGCCATAAAACCCACCACCAGAATAATGACGGTAAACAACTGGGCTTTCTTCATCTCCCCTACCTCCTTTTACTATAGATGTGACGATGCTGAAGCGATCTCCAAAATTGACCGGCGAGTTGCCGAGCGTTCAACCACAACTTTGTCATGTTTATGACGGACATCACCTCCTTTTCTAGTATGTTTTTTTCAATTTAGACCTTTCTTTCCCCAATGTCAAGCCTTTTTTCCTCTCATTCCATCCCCCCCCTCCACCAGGAACCGAACGGTCCCAACTCTCCCGTTCAGCTCCCCATGCGCTCAAAAACAGTGAAGATTTGGGTTGACAGCGAGGCCCTCATGCCGTATACTGTTATGCTTTTGCTCGGGCAAAAGGCTATCAGGTGGGGATAAATACTCAGGAGCCTGGCCTAAAATGGTCGAACCCACAGAAAACATGAAACCTTACTGGGTTACCAAGGCACGCCTGACCAGAATTCTGCACACCCAGCGGGTTCACGCCACCGGCCTGCAGCACATCCCCACATCCGGCAGCGGACTCCTGGCCGCCAATCACCTTAATTGGAAAGACGTGCTGTTCATCGCCACCAGAGCCCCCCGACCCATCCACTACGTGGCCACCAATGAGCTCTTCGACGTGGACCTCTGCACCAATATGTTCTACCAGTATGTGCAGGAAAAACTGGGCCCCAGGCTGGCCCCCCTCACTCGGGGGTTGTGCACCTCCCTGGCCCGGCACATCGTCCCCGGCGTTAAGAAGATCGGCACCATCCCCACCACCAGAAGAATCCACGACCGGCGCTTGTTCGAGGGGCTAAAACAGGCCCTGCGGGAGGGGAAGCTGGTCTGCATCTTCGCCGAGGGAGGAACCAGCATCCCGGGCAGGCTGCGCAAGTTCAAAAAAGGAGCGGCCAAGGTTATCCACGACCTCTTCGACGAGGGTTTCAGCGACATCCCCATCATCCCCACCTTGGTGACAGGCACAGATAAGTTTTTCCTGCCGGGCAGAAAACTGGGCCTTCACTTCGGCCCGCCGGTGTACATCAGGAACTATATGCTGGATGATGGAAAACAGACTATCGCCCATTTCACCCAGGTGCTGGAAAATTCAGTCCGTCGCCTGCTCAATCATCTCAACTCATCAGGCTGAGGAGATCAGGATGGAACTCGTATCTGTCCAGATGGAGATTCCCGCGGAGGGCAACATCATCATCGGCCAGACCCATTTCATTAAAAGCGCCGAGGACCTTTACGAGGCCATCACATCCTCCGTGCCGGCAGCGAAGTTCGGCCTGGCCTTTTGCGAGGCCTCCGGGCCCTGCCTGGTACGGGCCGAGGGGAATGACGAGGCGCTGAAACAGATGGCCGTCAAAAACGCCCGGCAGATGGCAGCCGGGCACAGCTTCGTGATATTGCTCCAGGATGCTTTTCCCATCAACGTGCTGAATGCCATCAAGAGCTGCCCTGAGGTCTGTACCATATTCTGTGCCACAGCCAATCCCCTTCAGGTGATCGTGGCCCAGTCGGAGCAGGGCCGCGGTGTGCTGGGAGTCATCGACGGATCATCGCCAAAGGGCGTCGAGGGCCCCGAAGATGTGGCGGCCAGAAAAGAGCTTTTGAGGAAGTTCGGTTACAAGCTGTAGGACTAGCCATTGACCATTAAGATCATCGTCGTCGGAAAGACAAAAGAGACCTCCCTGAGATCTCTGGAGAGGTCATATCCGGAGCGCATCGCCAAGTACACCCGGGTTGACCTGGTGACCATCCGTCAGGAAAAGGCCCCCCCGGGGGCATCGGGTCATTCTGACCATCGTGAAATTTTAACGGAGGAAAAAGGCATGCCGGAAAAGCTGACCAAAGAGGAACTCATCGCCAAGGCCAATAAGCCCGGCGAAGACGCCATGAAGTTGCATCCCTTTTACCGGGGCAAGATCGAGATAGTGCCCAAGTGCTGTGTGCGCAGCTTCGATGACTTCGCCATCTGGTACACACCCGGGGTGGCTAAGCCCTGTCTGGACATCAACAAGAACCCTGAGAAGGTCATGGAGCACACCAATAAGTGGAACACGGTGGCCGTGGTCTCTGACGGCACCAGGGTCCTCGGCCTGGGGGATATCGGCCCAGAGGCGGGACTGCCGGTGATGGAGGGCAAGGGCCTTCTGTTCAAATATCTGGGCGGAGTGGATGCCTTCCCCATCTGCCTGGACACCAAGGATCCCGACGAGATCATCCAGGCCGTGAAGTGGCTGCAGCCCTCCTTCGGGGGCATTAACTTGGAGGACCTCTCCCAACCCAAGTGCTTCAGGATTCTGGAAACCCTCAGGAGGGAGATGGACATCCCTGTCTGGCACGACGATCAGCAGGGCACGGCAGCCGTCACACTGGCCGGACTGATCAACGCCCTGAAGCTGGTGGGTAAACAGATGAGTCAGGTTAAAGTCTCCATGATCGGGGCCGGCGCTGCTAACATCTGCATCGCCAGGGTGATGATCGCCGCCGGGTTTGACCCTGAGAAATTTGTCATGGTGGACTCCAAGGGCACTCTGCACAAGGATAGAACAGACCTCCAGGAGAAGTTCAAAGAGAAATGGGAGATGTGCCAGAAGACCAATGCCGACGACATCAGAGGAAGCATACCAGAGGCTATGAAGGACGCCGATATCTGCATCGCCCTTTCCACTCCCGGACCCGATACCATCAAGAAGGAGTGGGTCGCCGGCATGGCCAAAGACGCCATCCTCTTCGTCTGCGCCAACCCCATCCCGGAGATCTGGCCCTGGGAGGCCAAGGAGGCCGGAGCCAGGGTGGTGGCCACCGGACGGTACGACTTTCCCAACCAGGTGTACAACTCCCTGGGGTTCCCCGGCATTTTCCGCGGCACCCTGGACGTTATGGCCCGGACCATCACCGATGAGATGTGCATCGCCGCCGCCGAGGAGCTGGCCAAGTGCGCCGAGGACAAAGGTCTTCACGAGGACTATCTGGTCCCCACCATGGACGACTGGGAGGTTTTCCCCCGCGAGGCCGTGGCCGTGGGCATGAAGGCCATCGAGCAGGGCGTGGCCCGCATCACTTTGACCAGGGAGCAACTGTACGAGAAGGCTTCAACCATCATCAAGCGGGCCCGGGAACAGACCCATATGTTGATGAAGGAGGGCTTCATCCCGGAGGCACCCGAATAAGAGCATTCTCGACACAGATATATCGAGGCCCTTCTCGCCTTTTGTGCGGGAGGGGCCTTTTTTTTGAGTTCAGAGAGTTTGGAGAGTCGAGCGAGTTGGGAGCTCGGAGCTGGGAACTCGGAGCTTCTTGAGCACGGAGCTGGGAACTGGGAGCTCGGAGTGCCTCCCCCCGCCCTTTTTCTGCTAGTTGTGGTTTTTTTTGCTCCGCGTTCCGAGTTCCGCGCTCCGCGCTCGGTGGTATGGGGCTGGGAGGGGGAGGAAGGCTTCTCCATTTT
>CBDUWG010000035.1:0-9337 GCA_965370845.1 uncultured bacterium | reverse complement strand
TGATATCTGGAAACCATTCCCTGTTCGCCAGGCCGAGCGCCTGCGGGAAGGATGGGGAATCATGGCCGATGATGCCATGGCTGGCATCTACACCAATGTATTGCTACAATTGACCTTGATCCTGCGCGGTTGAGGCGGGCCAATGGAACAGCCTATGAAGGTCGAGATCATCACCATCGGGGATGAGCTGCTCTGGGGGCAGGTGGCCGACACTAACGCCGTCTTTTTAGGACGCAGGCTGATCCAGATGGGTCTGCAACCTCAATGGCAAACCACTGTGGGAGACAACCCCGAGAGCATCGGGCAGGCCCTGATCCTGGCCCTGAAAAGGGCCCGGTTGATTCTGATCACCGGTGGCCTGGGGTCCACCGAGGATGATGTCACACGCAGTGCCCTGGCCCAGACTCTGGGACGTCGGCTTATCCTGGACGAACAAGCCCTTCAGGACATCCGGGAGCGTCTGGAGAGTCGCGGCCAGAGGATGCTCAGCAACCAGCAATCTTTGGCCCTCCTTCCCCAGGGGGCCAAGACCCTGGACAACCCTCAGGGAACGGCTCCGGGCTTGATGTTGGAAGTGGACAGCAGGCTCATCTACATCTTGCCGGGAGTGCCCCAGGAGATGCGGGCTATCTTCGAGCAAGAGGTGGTCCCTGTTCTGAAAAAGATCTCGACTGACAGGACCATCCGGCGGCGACGGCTGAGGACGGTGGATATCGGGGAGTCGGCACTCAGCGAGAAACTGAGGGGAGTGGTCAGAAAGGGCATTCGCTTATCTTACCTTCCCCAGCCATGGGGAGTAGATCTGTGGCTGACGGCGCACTCGGCCAACGCCCGGGAGGCTGACATCTTCCTGTCCCGGGCAACGCGCCAGATCGAGGAACGGCTGGAAGATCAACTTTACGGAGTCGGCGAAGACACCATGGAACGGGTGGTGGCCACTCTGTTAATCATGAGACGAGCGACCATGGCAGTGGCCGAATCCTGCACCGGGGGAGCTCTGGCCGACCGTCTTACGGATGTGCCGGGCAGCTCGGCCTGTTTCGAGAGAGGCATCGTCGCCTACAGCAACCAGGCCAAACGGGAGATACTTAAAGTCCCCAAACGGATCCTGGATCGTTTTGGCGCCGTAAGCCAGGAGACGGCTGTGGCCATGGCCGAAGGGGTCCGCAAGATCAGCGGGACAGATATTGGCCTCTCCACCACGGGCATCGCCGGCCCCACCGGGGCCACTGCCAACAAGCCCGTGGGGCTGGCCTTCGTCGGCCTGGCTCACCAGGATGGTTCCTTCGCCCGCCGTTTCCTTTTCGGAAAGGATCGCCTGGTCAACAAAGAGTGTTGTGTTCACGCGGCTCTGAACATAGTTCGACAGTATCTGCTGAAGCTTTGACTTCCAGGAGGCAATTCCGTTCGCCATGGCTCAGGTAAGAACTTTCATCGCCGTGGATCTTCCCCCGGCCGTAAAAATGCAGATCAGCCAGATCATCGACCGGCTCAGGCCCCTGAGCTCCTCGGTCCGCTGGGTACGGTCCCGGGGCCTGCACCTGACCCTGAAATTCCTGGGGGAGATCCCCCGGGAACAACTTGAGGACATCTTCGCGGCTGTGCAGAGAGGTGTCGTGGGAATCTCGCCTTTCTCTTTTGCTTTAGCCAAGCTGGGCGGTTTTCCCAACCTCAGGCGGCCTCGAGTCATCTGGCTGGGCGTGCCAACAGGCCAGGAATCGCTGAAAAAACTCCAGGAACAGGTGGAGCTCCAGTTAGCCGAATGCGGCTTCCCCAGGGAGAGACGAAAGTTCTCTCCCCATCTGACTATCGGCCGGGTAAGATCTGCTCGCGGTATCCAGCCGCTTCTGGAAAGGCTGCCATCCGTCTCCTTCGAGAGCGACGAGATCTGTGTGGATACCGTGAAGGTTATGCGCAGCCAGCTTTTGCCCACCGGGGCGGAATACAGCGCCCTGAAAGTGGTCGCTCTGAACTGATTTGCTTTACCAGTTCATCTTGAGAATAATGAGAATAAAATGAAGTGAGTATACCGGGAGATCAAAAACTGCTCTTTTTCCTCGAATCCTGTTTTTCCATCATATCAATGGCGATCCGTCAGGTTTTTTGGACACCATGAACCCCACACCGCACGGAGGTAAGAGCAATGGCGGAAGAAATGAAAGCGGAGAAGGCCAAGGCCCTGGAGTTGGCCATCTCTCAAATCGAGCGCCAGTTCGGCAAGGGCTCCATCATGAGGCTGGGAGAAGATGCGGCCAAGATCAGGGTGCCGGTGATCTCCACGGGATCCCTGGGCCTGAACGCGGCTCTGGGAATCGGGGGAGTTCCCCGAGGCCGGGTGGTGGAAATCTACGGGCCGGAGGCATCCGGAAAAACAACTTTGGCCCTGCACATCATCGCCGAAGCTCAGAAAAAAAAGGGGGTGGCGGCCTTCATCGATGCCGAGCATGCCCTGGATCCCAAGTATTCCCGTAACTTGGGGGTGGATATCGACAACCTGCTCATATCTCAGCCGGATACCGGAGAGCAGGCGCTGGAGATCTCTGAGACACTGGTCCGCAGCGGAGCTGTCGACGTGGTGGTCATCGACTCGGTGGCCGCTCTGGTTCCGCGGGCCGAGATCGAGGGGGAGATGGGGGACTCCCACATGGGCCTCCAGGCCCGCCTCATGTCCCAGGCCCTGCGCAAGCTCACCGGAAGCATCAGCAAGTCGAAAACCTGTGTGGTCTTCATCAATCAGATCCGCATGAAGCTGGGGGTGATGTTCGGCAACCCGGAGACGACCACCGGTGGCAGAGCCCTCAAATTTTACGCCTCCCAGCGCATGGACATCCGAAGAGTGGCCGCCATCAAATCAGCAGACAGAACCATCGGTAACAGGACCCGGGTGCGGGTGGTCAAAAACAAAATGGCTCCCCCATTCCGGGATGCGGAATTCGACATCATTTACGGAGAGGGCATCTCCCGGGAGGGCGAACTGCTGGATCTGGCCGTCGAACACGCCGTGGTGGAGAAAAGCGGTACCTGGTTTTCCTTCGCCGGCGAGCGGCTGGGCCAGGGCCGCGAAAACGTCCGCCTCTTCCTCAAGGACAACCCGGACCTAACCCGGCAGATCGAGGATAAGGTGAAAGAGGCCCTGGGCCTGCAGGAGCCGAAATCGGAGGAGACGCCAAAGAAAACAGTCTCCCCGAAGGGAAAAACCTGATATCCGCCCATTTCGCTCCCCAACCCGGGCATCCTCCCCCAGCAGATGCGGGCCGATGAACCTCGGTAGCAAATCGGGCAAGCTAAGGATAACCAAGATAGAGGCCCAAAAGCGCCATCCCAGAAGGGTGTCCATTTACCTGGACGGCCGTTTCGCCCTGGGAATTGACGGCCAGGTGGCCCAGGAAATGGGGCTGCGTCAAGGCCTTTTGCTCAGCCAGAGACAACTGGAGAAAGTGATTCTGGCCGAGCAAAAGAGCAAGGCTAAAAATTACGCCCTGGATTTCATCGGTTACCGGGCCCGCAGCATCTGGGAGGTGCGGGTGCGGCTCAAGAAGAGAGACCACTGTCAGGAGGTCATCGACCAGGTCATCAAAGAGCTCATCCATAATGGTCTTTTGGATGACCTCCACTTCGCCACCCGCTGGGCCCAGGGCCGAATGGCCACCAAGCCCCTGGGGGAATATCTTCTCCGTCAGGAGTTGAGGTTGAAGGGTATCAGCGACGAGATCGTGGAGAAAACCGTCGCCGAGACCTTTGGCCAGATATCTCAGGAGGAGTTAGCCGCCGATCTGCTCAGGGCCAGGGAAAAACGCTATCTAGGGCTGGAGAAAACCAAAGCCAGGCGCAGGATGGCCAATTTCCTCATGAGAAGAGGATTTTCACGAAAAGTGGTCTGGGAGGCGGTGGATCAGGTAACGAACGATAAGAACTAGAGACGATGACCGGCCCGGTCAGGTGGCCGAAACCACAATACAGAAATCAAGCAAAGATCCCATGACCTCAAACGAGATCAGAAAAGCCTTTCTGCGGTATTTTCAGGATCGGGAGCACAAAATCGTGCCCAGCTCCCCGGTGGTGCCCCAGGAAGATCCCACCCTGCTGTTCACCAACGCCGGAATGAACCAGTTCAAACGCATCTTTTTAGGTCAGGAAACTCGGGATTACCGGCGAGCGACCTCGGTTCAAAAATGCATCCGGGTCAGCGGCAAGCACAACGATCTGGAGGAGGTGGGCCGGGACGGTCTTCACCACACCTTCTTCGAGATGTTAGGCAACTGGTCCTTTGGGGACTACTATAAGAGAGAGGCCATCGGGTTCGCCTGGGAGTTCCTGACGGTCAACATGGGCCTGCCCAAAGATCGGCTCTGGGCCACCGTCTTCACCGAAGATGATCAGGCGGCGAAGCTATGGCCCCAGGTGACCGACCTGCCGGCGGACCGGGTTCTCCGCTTCGGCGCCAAGGAGAACTTCTGGGAGATGGGCGAGACCGGTCCCTGCGGTCCATGCTCGGAGCTTCACTTCGACCGTGGGCCGGGGTTCGGCTGCGGAAAGCCCGATTGCAGCATCAACTGCGATTGCGAACGTTTCCTGGAGATCTGGAACTTGGTCTTTATCCAATACGACCGGGACGGATCCGGCCGCCTGACCGAGCTGCCGGCCAAACATGTGGACACCGGCATGGGCCTGGAAAGGCTGGCCGCCCTGGTCCAGAATGTCCCCTCCAACTACGGGACCGACCTATTTACACCGATCATAGAGAGCACTGCCGGATTCTGCGGGCAGGACCCCAACGATCCACGGATGCAGACCTCCATGTGGGTCATCGCCGATCACATCCGCGCCCTGACCTTGGCCATCACCGATGGGGCCATGCCCTCCAACGAGGGACGCGGCTATGTCCTTCGGCGTATCCTCCGCCGCGCCGCCCGGCACGGACGCCTTCTGGGGATGCACGAGCCGTTCATCTATAAGCTGGCCGGTGTGGTGGTGGACATAATGGGCCAGGCCTACCCCGAGCTTCACCAGGGTCGTGAGCATGTGGCTCTGGTCATCAAGGCCGAGGAGCAACGATTCGGCCAGACCCTGGACCAGGGCATCGAGAAGTTCGAGGAGCTGGTGGCTGAGCTGAAGGGCCGGGGTCAGAAGACCATCCCCGGTGAAGAAACTTTCCGCCTTTACGATACATACGGTTTTCCCGCCGACCTGACCCAGGTCATGGCCCAGGAGAAGGGCATGGACGTCGATCTGGATGGTTTCCAGGTAGCTATGGCAGAGCAAAGAGAGCGCTCCCGGGAAGTCTCTGTTATGGTTGACACTCTCCAACAAGCAAGAGATTGGAAACAGCTCTCAAAGGGAAAAAGCTCTGTTTTTGTGGGCTATGACACATGTGAGTCAGAGGCGGTCGTACGAAAATGGGACTCCATCAAAGATAATCAGGTGGAGATCATTCTCGACAGAACTCCCTTTTACGCCGAGGCAGGAGGCCAGGCAGGCGATAAGGGCCGAATCGTCGGCGATGGTTTCACTGTTGAAGTCAACAACACAGTCCATGGGATCGTCCGTAAGAAACATGAGATCGTTCATATAGGCAAGTTGGTAGAGGGACAGATTAGCTCGGGTAAGGTCAGAGCCGCGGTCAAGTCGGATCGCCGCAAGTCAACAGCCCGGAATCACACCGCCACACACTTGCTACAGGCGGCCCTGCGCCAGATTCTGGGCACGCACGTTCACCAATCGGGCTCCCTGGTCACAGCACAACGGCTTCGCTTTGACTTCACCCATTACGCCGCCATGAGCCCGGCAGAGCTGGAGCAGGTACAGGCACTGGTCAACGAAAAAATCCGGGAGAATCTCCCGGTGACCACCTATCAGACCTCCCTGGAGGAGGCCCGGGCTCAGGGTGTCACTGCCCTGTTCGGTGAGAAGTACGACGAGAAGGTGCGCGTGGTCCAGGTGGCCGACACGAGTCAGGAGCTCTGCGGGGGCACGCACGTTGGGGCCACGGGGGAAATAGGCCTCTTTCTGATCATGAATGAAGGCGGCATCGCCGCTGGGGTCCGGCGGATCGAGGCCCTGACCGGAAAAGCTGCTTATCAGCACGTTCATGGCCAGTTGAAGTCTATCCGAGATTTGGCGGAACTGTTGAAGGTGGCACCCGATCAGCTTAAGGAGCGGGTGGAGAAACTACTGGCCGCCAGGGAAAAGCTGGAAAAGAAGCTCAGGCAGGTCTCGGTCCAGTCGGCCGTCACCCAGTTGGACGACCTGCTGACCAACGCCCAAGAGACGGAAGGCATTCAGGTGGTGGCAGCCCGGGTTGAGGTTACAGACCGGGGCGCCCTGCTCAAGCTGGCCGACTCTCTCCGGGAGAAGCTCCCGGCCGGAGTGGGGGTGCTGGCCACGGTGACCGGAGACGGCATCCTGCTGGTTGCCGTTGTGGGCGAAGAGGCCATGGCAAAGTACAAGCTGCGCGCCGGGGACATCGTCAAACGAGTGGCCCAGGTAGCCGGAGGCAAGGGCGGCGGGAAACCGCATCTGGCTCAGGGCGGCGGCGGGGATCCGTCCAAACTACCTGAGGCGCTGGCCGCCGCGTCCGAGGCTGTCTCGGAGCTATTACAGAAAGGATAAGGGTCGAGCATGACCGTCTATGAGACTCTGTTGGAAGTCGTCCGCCGCCGGGGTGCCGGATTCCTGGTTCTCTTGGATCCCGACCGCCTGGAGACAGCACATCTGGCCACCCTGGCAGAACAATGCGCCCAAAGCGACGTGGATGCCCTCCTGGTGGGCAGCAGTTTGCTGCTGTCCTCTCGCTTCCCGGAAGTTTTGGAGAAAATCAAGGAGCGGGTCCGGCTGCCGCTGATCATCTTCCCCGGGAATATGGCCCAGATCTCTGCCCATGCTGACGCCATCTTGTACCTCTCCCTGATCAGCGGACGCGCCTCTCAACATCTCATCGAGCAGCAAGTTCGCGCCGCTCCTCTCATCAAGGAGATCGGCATCGAGCCCATCTCCACGGGATATCTGCTGGTCGAATCGGGCCGGCTGACCTCCGTTCAGTTCATGAGCAACACACTGCCCCTTCCCCGGGACAAACCGGATATCGCCAGGGCACATGCCTTGGCGGCCCAATACCTGGGCATGAAGCTGTTGTTCATGGATGCCGGCAGCGGCGCCCAACAGAGCGTGCCCGAGGAGATGATCCAGGCCGTGGACGAGTATGTCTCCCTGCCCCTGGTGGTGGGCGGCGGCATCCGGGAGCCGCGGGTAGCTCAGGAAAAGGTCCGCGCCGGAGCCAATTTCGTGGTTGTGGGTAACGCCTTCGAGACCCGGGGGGACACCGGCCGTCTGAAAGAATTCGCGGCGGCCATCCACAGCCGGTGAGGAACCATGATCGACCTGCACACTCACATCCTCCCCGACGTGGACGACGGCTCCGTGGATTTAGAAGAGTCTATGGACATGATCAGGATGGGGTGGGAAGAGGGCGTGCGCACCATCTGCGCCACCCCCCATCTTTTAGAGACACCCAACCGGGAGCGAATCGACCTTTTCGTCAGCAGTTTTCAGAACCTTAAAGAGCGGATTCAGGCCGATGGGCCTTCCATTAATCTGGTTTTGGGCTCGGAAGTGTACTTCCAGCCGGAGATGGAGAAGATCCTGGCCTTCCCCCGTTTGACCCTTAACGGGATGGGGAAATATCTCTTGATGGAGTTCCCCATGCAGACCATCCCGCCGGGGGCGGAGAAAATCATCTTCAACCTGGTCATCGGTGGGATCGTCCCCATCGTGGCCCATCCGGAGCGAAACTTCTCCGTGTTCAGAAACGAGGCCATCCTCAATCCCATCGTCCATTCGGGGGCACTGCTCCAGCTGAATGCCGGCAGCCTGGAGGGACAATTTGGAAAAGCGGTCAAAAAAACAGCTCTATCCCTGCTCAGGAAGGGCCTGGTCCAGATCATCGGCAGCGACGCCCACAACGCCGCCGACCGGCCGGTGAGGCTCCAGAAAGCCGTGGAGATCGCTGCCCAGGTCATCGGTCAAGAGCAGGCCCGAGCTCTGGTGACGGTCAATCCGCAGAAAATTCTAGCTGGAGAACCGCTTCTAACCAACCGGCTCCCGTTACTCCAACCCCCGGAAAATGGCTTCCTGCACAAAGTGTGGCGAGGCATAACCGGCAAATAGGAAAAACTTATGACTCAACTTCACGAGAACGTCAGCCAGCAGCTGACCGAGAGCGCCACCGTCAAGCGAGATCTGGCCGAGAGAGATGCCGGCCAGATTGTGGAGTTCTTCCAGCGGGTCATCGGCTGTCTGCGCCAGGGGGGCAAAATCTTGTTCTGCGGCAACGGGGGCAGCGCCGCCGACGCTCAACATCTGGCGGCCGAGCTGATCGGGCGATTCGGAAAGGGTAAACCTCCCCTGGCCGCCATCGCCCTGACCACGGACACTTCTGTGCTCACCTGCCTGTCCAACGATTACGGCTTCGACGATGTCTTCGCCAAACAGGTGCAGGCTCTCGGGAAAAAGGGAGATGTCCTGGTGAGCATCAGCACCAGCGGGAAATCGGAGAACATCGTCAGGGCCGCTCGCTGCGCCCGGGAACTGGGTTTGTTCACCATAGCCCTAACCGGCTCTGGCGGAGGAGCATTGGCCGAGGTCGCCGAGCTGTGCTTGAAGGTCCCCTCGGAGAACTCCCAACGTATCCAGGAGGCCCACATCACCATTGGCCACATCGTCCTGGACCTGCTGGAAAAAAAACTGGCTTCTGAAAATTCGCAAGGGTGAGAGACAAAATGCACGAGGGATTGTCAATAAAGGCGTCCTTTTTCATGACGTCTTTCTTTGCTTTGATCCTCTTGGTGCTTTGCCCCCATCAATCGGCGGCCCAGGGGAATGAGGTGCGGGTGCTGGAAACCGGCCCCGATATGATGGTGGTGGAGCTGATCATCTCCGACTACCGGATGGAGACGCTGGCCGGCGCGGGTAAAAAATATCTACGGCTAAGAGCCCCTGGCTGTGGCAATACCTCAAGACCGGGCGAGCCTCTGCTTCCCGTGTGGGGGTTTCTGGTGGGCATACCGTTGGAGGGAACGCCGCAGATCCGTGTGTTAGACGAAGACTGGACCATGCGGGAGGTGAGTCCTCTGTGTCCTGTCCCTACACCCCGTCCGGACCAGGGAACAAAGCTTGAGAGACGGCCGGCAAGCTGGAACTTCTCCCCCGACTCTCAGATCTACGACCGGGACGCCTTCTACCCTACCTCTCTGGCAACGGCAGAGCCCCTTGGTTTTTTTCGAGACCAGAGAATCGGCCGGGTGCACCTGTTTCCCTTCCACTACAATCCGGTGAGGGGGCA
>CBDUWG010000034.1:0-9463 GCA_965370845.1 uncultured bacterium | reverse complement strand
GGCCGGCCGAACGAACAGTGAGGACGGCATGGCCTGTAGGGGCGAGCGGCGCTCGCCCTAAAGCCATAGCCAGCCGGTGGCGCGCAGCGCCACGCGGGCTGAAGCGAGGGGGAAACATCCCCCTCCTAACCCTTCCACCCTACCGAGCGCGGAACGCGGAATGCGGAGTTAAAAGCTAAAATCAGAACAAAAGGGGAGTGGGGTTGCACTCCGAGCTCCGCGCTCCGCACTCCGAGTTCCTAACTCTCCGAGCTCCGCGTTCCCAACTCTCTCAACTCTCCAAACTCTCTAAACTTTCATTATTCCTTGACATTCACCATAGCCAACGATATATTAAATTTTCGGTTGAGCAGCCGATTCAACCGCTGGGGAACGAGTAGAGTCCTGGCGGAATGGTCAACCTTCTTTCAGCAAAGGGGGTAGGATCATGGAACGAATAGGGCGGATCTGGGAGTTGTTGGGCAGAGGTCTGGGGGTGAGTTGTTGTCTGGCCCTGGCGGTCATGGTGGCGATTTCTCCGGTCGCTGGCGATGAGGGCGGGCCGGTCCCGGATGCGGACGAGGGGTATGAGCTGTTCCTCAAGGAGAACCCGCAGTATAAGGCCCAGATGGAGGAGATGGACAGCCTTTTGGCCGGGGACCAGGAGCTGGAGGAAAGCTATTTAGCCTATCAGGAATCTCTCAACGCCAACACGGGGCTGGCCGAGCAGGAGAGCACCTTCTTCGAGATCCTGGAAGAGGATACCGTGCTGGCCCAACGGCTGACAGAGTTCGAGGGGATCGCCGCCCAGGACTCGGAGGCAGTGGACCAGCTTGCCGGCATGGACAGCCTGCTGGCCGCCGAGCCGGAGCTGGCCGAGATGGTCGAGGAATTTGAGGTTGCTGCCGCAGAGGACCCGGAATTTTTAGATGAGCACGAGGAGCAGATCGCCTATCTGCAGGCCAATTCCGAGCAGGCCGAGGAGTTTTTCACCGCCGAGGACGGCCCCAACTACACGGGAGACGATCCCGACATGGTGGTCTTGGTCAACTACCTGACGGTCCATCCACCTCTGTACCGGGCATACTGGCGGCTGTACTACTATCTGAGGACGCATCCGCCGGTGGCCAAACAGGTCTACCGGCACTGGCGCTGGTACTGGCCGCGTCGGCCACTGTGGAGAGCTCACTGGCGCTACCGCCTGTGGGCGGCGCGTAACGTGAGTATTCACCGGATCGTGTGGCGCCGGCGCATCTATTTTGGGCGCCGTCCCTGGTTGAACAGGAGGATCCGGCATCACCGGTTAGTGGTGGCCCGGCGGCCGTGGGCCAGGCCGGCCTTACGACGGCACCGCACTTTCCTGAACAGGCATCCCAAATACTCCCATGCTGTGGCCCGGCACCGCCACTGGGTGAAGAAGCACCATCCCCGGCCGTATAGGCCAAGGCCACACCACAAGCCGAAGCCGCCGCCCAGGCCGCGCCGGCCCTGAGAATGATTTGCCGCGTATCATTTGACGAGGTAAGTAGATGATTCGTCTAAAAAGCGGTTGGCTCCTCTTTGTGCTGACCGTGGCGATGCTGATCTGTGCCCGAGATGTGAACGCTGTTCCTCTCGACATCTCGGGCATCGTCTTCCATGATGCCAATGCCAACGGCCGTCTGGACGCCGGCGAGCGCTCTTTGCCGGAGGTTGTTATGTCCGATGGGGTGCAGGTGGTGCGGGCCGACCGGTGGGGGCGGTATCGCTTGTCCACGGAGAGCTCGCGGGTGCTCTTCGTCTGTCTGCCCGGGGACTACCGGGCCAATGGCCAGTTCTTCGAATGTCTGCTCAGGCATCGCAACGGGGACATCGTCGATTTTCCCCTGGTCAAGCACGACTGCTCGGACACCTTCTGCTTCCTTTTCTTCACCGACTCTCATGTGACCGCAGAGGAGAAATTCAACGCCGTGGCCGGGATGAAAGCAGCCGTGGCCCACATGAGCCGCCAGGAAGTGGATTTTGTTATCTCCGGGGGCGACCTGATCATGGATGCCCTGAGAGCTTGTGAGCCCGAGGCCAGAGCTCAATATCAGCTTTATCAGGAGCTGGTTTCCCCGCTGAAGGTGCCCCTGTTCAACGCCGTGGGCAATCACGAGCTGTATGGGGTCTACTTAGAGGGCGTGGGAGAGGATTTATGCATCGTGGAGGAAGACGATCCCCTGTATGGTATGGGCATGTACCGGGAGTATCTGGGGCCGGACCACTACTCCTTTAACTGGGGGCTCTACCACTTCGTGGTGCTCAACACCCTGGGCCTCACCCGGGTACGAAATTCCCGGGGGGACACGGTCAGGACTTACTACGGCACCGTGGGTGAGGAGCAGATCGAATGGCTCAGGAGGGATCTGGAGATGGTCCCAGCCGAAGTTCCTATCGTCCTGGTGGGCCATATTCCCTTCGTCAGCCTCACGCTCACCTTCGAGGGTTACCAGGACTGGCAGGTGATCGACTACGACCTGGAGGACCCGGAAGCGAAGAGCTTCGTTCATACCGTCAACAACACACCCCGGGTGATCAACGAGGTACTGGACGGCCGACGGATCATCCTGGCCCTGGCCGGGCACCACCACAACTATGAGGTGGACCGCTGGGCCAGCAGCGAGCACGACATCACTTTCGTCACCGGGGGGTCGATCTGCGGCCAGTGGTGGGCGGGAGACCGGCGCATCGCCGGCAGTAGTTGGCCGGAGGGGTATGTTCTGGTCAACCTGAAGGATGGGAGACTGGAGAACTTGCGCTATATCTCCTTAGGGTGGAGGGGATATAAAGAAAACCCGATCCTTGATCCTTGATCCTGGATCCTGGTAAAAGAAAAACCGATCCTGGATGCTGGATACTGGTGAAAGAAAAGCCGAGATTCGAGACTGGAGACTAGAGACTCGAGAAAACAAAGACAGATCCTGGATCCTTGATCCTGGATGCTGGAAAGAAAGACAGATCCTTGATCCTGGATCCTGGTAAAAGAAAAACCGATCCTGGATGCTAGCCCGATCTATTCATAAAATTGCTTTAGATCGTCACAACGAACATCAAAATTGAGTATTAACTGTCATTCCCGCTCCCCGCTTTCGCGGGGACAAGTTTCGTGAGGACAGGCTTTGCCGGAATGACAAAAGAGAGCTTCTCCCAACTCTCCCAACTCGCCTAACTCTCTCAACTCTCAAAACAAGTTATTACTTTAGCGATGATCAATATTTTTTCGATATAAGCTTTTATTCTGGTACTATTTTTGCAGAGAGGAGAATATAGATGATTGGAGCAAAAAAGCACCCTGTTGCGGCGATGTCGTCGTCGTTTCTGATCCTCTGTCTGTTGCTTATTTTCAGTTGGACTCCGGGATGCACAGCTCAGGAAGCGAAGCTGATCGTTCACTATCTGCGGCCGGCAGGTGATTATGAGGGCTGGACACTGTGGACCTGGGACGACAGGACAGAGGGGGATTCCCAGGAGCTGGAGGCGGCCGGCCGGGATGAAGACGGCCTGATCTTTCATGTGTTCAAGGAGAAGTACGGGGATGGCACCCAGATCGGCTTTTTGCCCAAATTCGGAGACTGGGACTCCAAAGATGCCCCGGACCGGATGTGGGTGCCTGGGATGGGTGATGAGGTATGGATCCTGGCCGGATATCCAAAACTACTTTCCGAGAGACCGGAGATGAGCATGACCGAGGTCAAGGGCAAACCGCAGTTGACCGTCCACTACCACCGCCCGGAGGGCGATTACGGGGGCTGGACCCTGTGGACCTGGGACGACAAGACCGAGGAAGATTCCCAGGAGCTTATGGCGGTGGAGCAGGACGATTACGGTATCGTTTTCCGAGTGAAGAAAGCCGATTACGGGGCTGGCACCCAGATCGGCCTGTTGCCCAAGTTCGGCAACTGGGTCGACAAGGACGCACCGGACCGGATCTGGTTCTCCTTCACCGGGGATGAGGTATGGATCGTCAGCGGGGATGGTGAACTTTACGCGCAGGAACCGGATGTGTCACCCTGGGTGCGCAGGGGCTTCGTGGATGGCCCCACAGATGTGATCCTTTCCCTGTCCAGAGCCATGCCGGCGGAGGAGATCGAGGTGGATAACATCACCCTGCAAGATGCTGCCGGCGAAAAGATCGAGATCCTCCAGGCAGAGGGACTGCCTCCCTCAGCACCGGCGGCACGGGAGATCCGCTTAAAGGTGGGTCGCCCCTTTCAGCTGCGCACGGACCGGCTGGATGAGTTCACGGTCGAGGCAAAGGGATACCGGCCTGGATATCTATCCGTCCGGGGCATACTGGACTCAGCGGACTATGTGACCGATCAGCCCCTGGGTGCCCTCTATACGCAGGAAAAGACCGTTTTTCGCGTCTTCGCTCCCAGCGCATCAAACTTGGAATTACTGCTCTACAACCAGCCTGTGGGGGGCGAACCCCGTGTTGTGGAGATGTCCCCTGGGAAGGGTGGCCTGTGGGAGGCCACCATGGAGGGCGATCTGATGGGGACCTATTATACCCTCAGGGCCGATGGCGGCGATCCCCGCTTCGATTCCCAGCGAGAGCTGCTCGACCCTTATTCCCGGTGCAACACAGCGCATGACGGCCGCGGCCTGATCCTTCACGATGAGACGCCGGTAACCGGCCGTCCTGAGTTTCCTATTGACGAGGCCATCATCTACGAGCTGCACATCAGGGATTTTACCATAGATGAGGATTCCGGTATTCAACACAAGGGAAAATACCTGGGCCTGACCGAGGAGGGCACCGCCATGCCCGGCCATCCTCAGGTGAAGACCGGTCTGGATCACCTGGTGGAGCTGGGCGTCAACGCCGTTCAGATCATGCCCATTCAGGATTTCGAGAACGACGAGTCCAGCGATGCCTACAACTGGGGCTACATGCCGGTGCACTTCAACTCCCCCGACGGCTGGTATGCCACCGATCGGCACGGCCCCGCGCGGGTAGAGGAGTTCAAAAAGCTGGTCGATGCCCTGCATCGCAGGGGCATCAGGGTGATCATGGATGTGGTTTACAACCACACAGCAGAGACCAGTCCGGCCAAGGTTTTCAGCTTCAACGGCCTGGTGCCCGGTTACTATTACCGGCTGAAGGAGAACGGCAGCTACTGGAACGGCTCCGGGTGCGGGAACGAAATCCGCTCCGAGGCTCCCATGGTACGCAGGTTCATCCTGGACTCCGTGGAATACTGGGTGAGGGAGTATAAGGTGGATGGTTTTCGCTTCGACCTGATGGGTCTGATGGATCTGCAGACCATGGTCCAGCTGACCAGAAAACTACGCTCGATCGACCCGAATCTTCTGATCCAGGGCGAGCCGTGGACCGGCGGCCAGACACCGATCGCCCCCACGGTAAAGGGTGCACAGAGAGGAAAAGGGTTTGCCGTCTTCGGCGATCACTTCCGGGATGCCATCAAGGGCGGGGTCTTCGACCTGAACCCGGGCTATGTTCAGGCGGGCATCAACATCGACCGGGTGAAGAAAGGAATCCAGGGAAGCGTCAACGACTTCGCTGACAGCCCCCTGGAGACCATGAATTACGTGGCCTGTCATGATAACCGCACCTTCTGGGATCGTCTGGCCATCACCACCGAAAAGCGGACCGACATCACCGAGGCTGACCGCGTGCGCATGAACAGGATGGGCGCCGTGTTGGTGCTCACCTCCCAGGGCATCCCCTTCATCCACTCCGGCCAGGAGATGCTGCGCACCAAGGGCGGGGATCACAACAGCTACAACAAGCCCGACGCGGTGAACAAGATCCGCTGGCAGTGGAAAGTGGACCACCGCGATGTGTTCGATTATTACCGGGGCCTCATTGCCCTGCGCAAGGGACACCCCATCTTCCGGATGAAGACCCGGGAGGAAGTCCTGGACAACCTGAAATTCTTCGATGATCACCTGGGTATTCCGGTGCCGGCAAGATGCATCGCCTACCGGCTGACCAGGGGTAGTTCCGGCGATGTCTGGGATCAGGTGCTTTTGCTGTTCAATCCCAACCAGGAACAGGTGACCTTCTCCCTGCCTGAGGGGAAATGGACGGTGGTGGTAGATGAGGATGAGGCCGGGGAGACCCCGGTGAAAACGGGACCTCCTGTTTTATCCAAAGGCGAGGCGCAGGTGCCCGGGACCAGCGCCATGGTGATGTACTTGGAGGAGGGTTGATGAGGTTTTCATGTATATGCTTTGTGCTGGCGGCGCTGGTGCTGTTGTCCCCGGGGTCATTTGCTCAGGAACACGGCTCTGCGCTGTCACCTCACCCGGTGGAGGGTGGGATTCTCTTCTCCTGCCAGGCTGCGCAGGGCACACAGTCGGTCTGTTTAGCCGGCGAGTTCAACGACTGGAACATCGCCGCCACACCCATGTCGGACGATGAGGGCGACGGCGTCTGGACCGTGATCTTCCCCCTGTCCCAGGGACGCTGGGAGTATAAGTTTGTGGTGGATGGGGGCACATGGGTGACCGATCCCCACGCCCACGATGTTAACTACCAGAACTTCAACAACGGCATCGTGTACGTGGACCAGGAACCCCCCGGGGGAACCCGGTTGCGGCGCTCCGACTTGCCCTGGGCTCAGGATGCGGAGTTGGCTCCCCATCCGGTAGAGGGCGGGATTCTGTTCTCCTGCCAGGCTGCGCAGGGCACGCAGTCGGTCTGTTTGGCCGGCGAGTTCAACGGATGGTCCACCACCGCCACCCCCATGGCCGACGAGGATAGCGATGGCCTATGGCGAACCTGGTATCCCCTGCGTCCGGGGCGAAGCTATGAGTACAAGTTCGTGGTAAACGGTACCCAGTGGGTCACCGACCCCAACGCCCCGGAGACCAACGCCTCCAATTTCAACAACGGCGTGGTCTTTGTCGCTGAGCCGGGCGTGCCCTATGCCGTCATGATCTTTCCCACCAACGGTTCCCGGCCCGAGGAGATCGCCCCCATCTCCGGTCATCTGCTCTGCTACGGGGATGATGTGGATCCGGGCAGCGTTCAGGTGTTTTTGGGGGAAACGGCTCTGTCTTACGAGTACAACCATGAGTCGGGACAGTTCACCGCCCAGTTGCCAGAGGACCTGCCGGATTTGGATTACCGACTGGTGATCTCCGCCCGGGGAAGTGCCTCCGGCAAATCAGGGGAGACCAGGATCGACTTCACCATGGACCGGGAGCCGGCCGTCTTCGACTCGCCGGATTTTTTCGACGAGGCCGTCGTATACGAGATCTTCGTGCGCAGTTTCAAAGACTCCGATGGAGACAGCATCGGCGACCTGAACGGCATCATCCAGAAGCTGGATTATCTCAACGACGGAGATCCCAACACCACGGACGATCTGGGCATCGACGCCATCTGGCTGATGCCCGTCTGCCGGTCACCATCCTATCACGGATACGACATCAGTGACTACTACACCATCGCTGAAGATTATGGCACCAATGATGATTTCACACGCCTCTGCCAACAGGCCCACCAACGGGGCATCAGGATCATCTTCGACCTGGTGATCAACCATTGTTCTGACCAGCATCCTAACTTTGCCGACGCCCTGGGTAATCCCGACTCTCCGTATTCGGAGTGGTTCAAGTTCCGCGATCCCGGACAGATGGAGTATGACGCCTTTTTCGGATACCGGGGCATGCCCGAGCTGAACTTCGACTCTGACCGGGTGCGCGATTATCTATTGGAGATAGCCAAATACTGGATGGACCCCAATGGGGATGGGGATTTTTCCGATGGCGTAGATGGTTATCGCTGCGATGTGGCCAAGGGACCGCCCCACAACTGGTGGAAACAGCTACGTGCGGAGCTTAAGGAGGTACGGCCAGATTTTCTCCTTTTGGGAGAAGTGTGGGATAATGTGGAGACCATCTACGGTTATTTCGACGAAGAGTTCGACATGCAGTTCGATTATCCCGTTTACTACGAGCTGCTGCGCCTTTTGAACGAGGGGGAAAAGATACCTTTACGAGATACTATGAAAGCGGAGAGAAGCAAATTTCCCGTCCAGGCTCAGCTTCTCCGCTTTCTAAATAATCACGACAACGATCGCATTCTCAGCGCCCTGGGAAACGATTTGCAGCGCAACAAACTGGCTGCCTTGGTCTTATTTACACTGCCCGGGACACCGATGATCTACTACGGCGAGGAAGTGGGCATGACCGGAGTCAACCCCCCGGATGAGGACATTCGCCTGCCCATGGATTGGAATTTGGTGAACGAGCAGCGATCGGACCCTGAATCCCTGCTCAACTGGTATAAACAGTTGATTCGTCTGCGTTCGCTCTGTCCCGCGCTCTCTACCCGACATGACCGGGATGTGGCCAGCTACAAAGGTCTTAAGGCAGGGCCTAGCCAGGTGTATGTCTACCTGCGATATGCCCAGGGGGTCGATCCCATAATGGTGGTGATCAATTTATCCGACTCACTCATCGAGCGGTACAAGATCCGAGCCGCGTCTTCACCCCTGCCCCCGGGTCGATATGAGGTCACCGATCTGTTGAACCGCGGTCCCGATCAGGAGTGTTTCAAGCTTCAGGTTGGCTCAGGGGGTGTCATTGCCGGTTATTGTCCTCTGTTCCAGCTAGAGCCGCAAACCGGCTGTCTGCTGAAACTCGAGCCACTGCCGGAGAAAGGCAAGGATTAAAGGACCGAGGTTGGGTGGTTTTGGGAGATGAGATTCGAAGTTTCTGGGAAATCGCGAATCGTGAATGGTGTAGGGGCTCAATATATTGAGCCCCTATCATTTTTTTGAAAGGGTGAGATGGAGAGTTAGGCGAGTTCGAAGAGTTATGAGAGTTGAGAGAGTTGAGAAAGGCGGATTCTGGATACTGGATTCTGGATACTGGTGAAAGGCAAGAAAAACGAGATTCGGGAAACTGCCTACTGCCGACTGTTTACTGCTGCTAGGGTTGGGGGTCAGGGTGGGGCAAATTTACAATTTGAAATTTGCACTTTGCAATTTGAAATGAATCTTTTCGAAGGGAGGGTAGGGGATGCGACGAAAAGGAGCATCAGGAGGGGGAGGTTTCCCCCTCGCTGCAGCCAGCGTGCCCTGGGGCCACTGTAAGATTTTTCCGCCGGGAACTCTCAGTAATAGTGAACGACTCAATAAAAAGGGATACCTGTATACCCTCTGATGTGGCCCCCAATGCAAAGTGAAAAATGCAGAGTGTAAATTTCAAATTGATCTTGTACTAACTATGTGCTCATCTTGGATCTTGAGGGTTTAACACTCATTTTGCATTTTTCACTTTTCATTTTGCCTTTTTCAATGCGCCATTTCCAGAATGGCGGGCACCGGCTCGCTATTGGCAGCTACGCCGCCAATGCCGTTTTCCTTCACGTCAACCGGCCGCTCGCCTCGCTGTCCTCCGCTACCCCCTCTGGACCTGTATTTCGGTGTTCAAATATCCGGTTTGTGATCAGTACTGTCCGGTTAAGCTTTTTTGAAAATCGTAT
>CBDUWG010000033.1:0-9534 GCA_965370845.1 uncultured bacterium | reverse complement strand
GGAAAGGCCGCATTTTATCACGTGGGCGCCCAACATAAAAATCACCGGTTTGTTCCTCTTCGCAGCAGCCAGGATACGGTGGACGATATCGCGAAAGTCCTTTCCCGCCAAAATATCAGGAAGAGCTTTATCCAGCTGAGCAAACCAGTCCTGTGGTTTGATGACCCGGGCAAAATCCTTCAGGTGGACTTTGCTCTGGCGACTTCCCATGGAAACGCTCTTGATCTTGCTCAAATCGATCTGCTGATGTTTCGACATACCTCTGCCCGCCTTCAAGATATTTATTTCAACTTGTAGCTCTTCAACTCGGCGTCGATAGACCCGATGAGCACCTTGCTCTTCATCAGCACCGGCATCTTCTGCTCATCGGCGGTCAGCCACACCGTCAGTTTTCCTTCGTGTTTAAAGACCCCGCCGGCCTTCAGGATTGGCTGCACCACGAAACAGTCGAAAGACCCCGCCGGCACCTTTACCCGCTCCCGCCGATGGACTTTCACCTCCAGGGGATATATCTTCTTCCCGGAGTGATTATCCACGTACAGGGATTGGCCCACCACAATATCTTGTGTACGAATGTAGTAGAGGGTGGAGAGCACATCCTGCACATACGGCGGTATCTCCATTTCTCCCCTGTCGGTGGTGACGGTATGATTGACCTGATCGAAGTTGGCAAACCGGTCAGCCTTGTACTTACCCTCACGAAGGTGCTTCTCGAACCTCCAGGGGAAAAGACCCCCTGTATCGACAAAGGTCTCCGCCCTATCCTCTACCTTAAAAAAGGAGGAGAAAAACTTATTGGACCTGGCCGTGGATATGATATGGTAGCAATCCCGACCTTGCAATTGAACGATCTGGCTGATCTCCATCACGGCAGTGCCGGCATTAATGGGCCCGTAGGAGATCTCGAAAACCAGCTTCTCCCCCAGGCCGAAAGCCCTGTTCTCGATCTCTCTTAAATCCCCGATACAGTTCTTCCCGGACTCCTGGCAGGGAGACTCCATCGAGCTGGCCTCCTGGCCCAGAGTATCGGCCGTCAGAGTATCTACCACCAGAGAATCTGTGGCTTCCGCGATAGATTTCAAGGTGTCCGCATCTGCCGGAAGCTCATCGGCAGCAAGCCCGGAGCAAAACGCAATGCCGCTAAGCGCCAGAATGGTGAATATGCTCAGTCGAACGATTTTCTTCATCCATAACTCTCCTGACCGCAGTGTAGACCTCCCCAACGGAGATCAAGGCCATACAATCGTAATACGAACAGCGTTTCCCCCGGCACCATTTGCATGACGGCACCGGCGGCATGATCACGGCGTGACCTGTTCCCCATGGACCCCACCGTTGCGGGGAACAAGAACGGATCGGGCTGAACAGAGCCACCACAGGGGTACCCACAGCCGTGGCCATATGCATGGGCCCGGTGCTGTTGGTCACCACCAGCCGGCAGCGGGCGATGAGAGCGGCCAGTTCCTTCAGCGACAGGGTCCGTGGAAAAGTCAGCGGCCGCTGACGCATCAGCTCAGCCACCCGAGAGACCACGGCTTTATCTGATGGCCCTCCGCTGAGAATGACCCGGGCAACCCCCTCCTCTATCAACCGATCGGCCAGCCCGGCAAAACCCTGCGCCGTCCAATCCCGGGCTGAGCCGCCACTGCCCGGATGTACCAGAACCAGTCTGGTCTCCGGCTTTGCTGACCAGTCAGCCAGCAGTTCTCCAGCGGTCCGGTCGTCCTTCTGAGAGAAGACCATTAACGGAGCTATCTCACCGCCCGAGGCACCGATGGCCCGGGCCAGGGAGAGATTATAGATCAACTCATGCTTTTTTCCGGGACGCCTGTGCTCGTAAACCCGCCGGTTAAACAGAAACTGATAGACCCGATAGCCCGTTCCCACGCGTATCCCGATGCCCGCCCAGCAGACCAGCAGGGCAGTTCGCCAGCTGGGGCTGAGGACCAGGGCGGTGTCAAAGCAGCGGCTCCTGACCTGGTGAACCAGCCGGAAAAACCCTCTCAGACCGGCGTGTTCCTCCAGGCGATGGTCGCAGAAAACCTCATCCAGATGGGGATGTCCGCTGACCGCTTCCCGGGCATAAGGGCTGACCAGCATGGCGATGTGAGCCTGGGGGAACCGGCTGCGCAGGACGCTCAAGACCGGGGTACAGAGCAATACATCGCCCACCCTGTCTGTGCGCACGACCAGAATCCGTTTGCCGCTCATGCCCCCGCTACCCCGCTCCAGCTATCCATCAGGGAAGCCAGCTCCCGGGCGCTTTCACTAAAACTGGCAAAATTCGTTCCAATTCCCTCCTGATCTGTTTAAAGACTCTCTCATAGGCCCGGCGTGATTGGCCCATGGGGTCTTCAATCTCGCCTGGTTCCCTGGAACCGGCGTTCAGAAAAGAGGTGAGCAGATGGGTCTTTTGGGCAAACTGCCTGCCCATTCGCTCAATGTGCCTGGCCTGAGAGAGGGTCATGGTCAACACCAGATCCGATTTCCCAAGAAGGTCGCTGGTCAGCCGCCGGGCTCGGTGTTTTGAAATGTCGACCCCTTGCTCAGCAAAGGCCACTTTTTTAGCCCACAATGACACCGGATCTTCCTCCACGGCGTGAGTCCCGGCAGACAGAACACGGGGCTGGCTGATTCCTTTGACCGAAAGCATCTTTTTCAGTAAACCCCCGGCCATGGCGCTGCGGCAGGTATTTCCGGTGCAGACCATCAAGATGGTCACCGATCCGCAGGGTTTCCCCGCGCAAGTATGCCCAACTTCCACCACCCGCCGGATCTCGTCGGTGGAAACTCTTCCCTCACGAAGCAGCGTGGCCGGCTCTTCCCGGACATCCAGGATGGTGGAGGGAATGGCCAGTTGGGCCCTGCCCCCGTCCAAAATCAGATCAACTCGATCTCCCAGTTGCTCCTGGACCTCTTCGGCGGTCAGCGGAGGGGGGTTCCCCTCAAGGTTGGCACTGGGCGCGGTAAGGGGAACACGGATCATATCCAGGAGACTGCGGACCACCCGATTGCCGGAGATACGCAGGGCGATTGTGGATCCTCCACCCAATACCTCCCCGGGAACTTCCGCGGAGGCCTCCATGACCAGAGTGAGGCCATCCGGCCAGAAACGTCCCATCAGAGCCCTGGCCGGTGGAGAGATCTCTCTGACCAGGGCTTTCAGCTGCCGGCGATTGCGCACCAACACGATGAGCGGCTTGTCGGGCGAGCGTCCCTTGATCTCGAACACCCGCCTCACCGCTCTCCTGTTCAGCGCATTGGCACCCAGGCCGTACATCGTCTCCGTGGGGTAGGCCACCACACCCCCTTCCAAGAGGATGCCGGCGGCATGCTCGACGCTCGCCCGTAAGATATATCGAGGGTTCACTGTGACCAGCGGTGCTTTGCTCATCTCATCTCTCCGGCCAGGCCCCCCGGAAAATCCCCCAGAGGCCAGGCAGATCATCGCCGGTCTGGCTCCTCGGGTACGCTTATCACGGTGTAAACCAGCCAGGCCTCCTGATATCCGAAACGCCGGGCTATCTTCAACAGCTTTTCGCCATCCGGCTCCGTCTGGCAGTCGCCCACCCGGACTTTGTAATAGGGCGCGTCATATTCCAGATAAACCTGTTCCTCAAATTTACTGCGGGCTTCAGCCAGCATTCGCGATGCCTCCCGCAAATCGTCGCAGAGAAAAATCTGCACCCGATACCCCTGTGCTACCCCTGGCCGGCCGGGATCGCTAAGCTTCTCCTGGAACCCCGGATCCTGGCTGTCCTCCTGGCTGATCTCCGATCTCCCACTCTCTCCCTCCTGTTCACCGATGACAATAGGCCTCTCTCGATCCTGGGCCAGGGGATCAAAATCTCTCTCTGCCTCGGCCAGGTCCACTGTTTGACCCTCCTGCATAGGCGGCATCGGAGTGCAGCCGAAATGCAGGGCCAGAAACAGAAGGGTGGTCAGAAACATCATTCGTTTCATGAATGATCTCCCTTAATTATGAAATAGCGCATTCTCAGATTAAGTTTAGAGAGTTTAATGAGTTTAGAGAGTTGGGAGAGTTCAGAGATAGTGGCAGTGGCAATAGCAATGGCAATAGAAGACCAGTAAGCAGTCGACAGTTGGCAGTTTCCCGAACCCCGAATCCCGTTCCTCTCGCCTTTCATCCAGGATCCAGGATCGAGGATCAAGGATCGGTTCTTTCTTTTCATCCAGTATCCAGAATCCAGTATCCAGAATCCGCCTTTCTCAACTCTCTCTTATAAAAAGTCCTTCAGCTCATCATTCTCGGCCAGCTTCTCCACCAATTCCCGCACATCCTGAGCCCGGCTGGCGTGGGCCACTAAAACGCAATCGGCAGTGCGGGCCACAATAAGATCCGAGACCCCCAGGGTAGCGATGAGCCCCCCATCCTCGCTGGCCAGAATACACTCGAAGCTGTCCCTGGCCAACCCGGGGCCGAGAATCACATTTCCGTCCCCATCCGGCTTGTGAATGCGCTTCAGAGCCAACCAGGTGCCCACATCGTCCCACCGAAAGCCACCTTTGACCACCACTACGTTGTCGGCCTTCTCCATAATGCCGTAGTCGATGGAGATCGATTGAATCCGGTCATAGAGCTTCTCTACGGCCCGGTCCCATCCCTCTTTGTTCTTTTCCTCAGCCACCTGTTCCAGGCCACGGCTCAGGTCCGGCATATGAGTGTCCATGGCTTTGAAAATTGCATCCACCTTCCAGATGAACATGCCGCTGTTCCACAAATACCCTTTGTCCAGATAGAACTTCTGGGCCATCAACCGGTTTGGTTTCTCCTTGAACTCTTTCACCCGGTAAACAACGCCTCCCTCCTGGGCACTGAGTTTCTCCCCCACCTCAATATACCCGTATCCCGTTTCCGGCCGAGTGGGAGGAATGCCGAAGGTGATCAACCAATCTTCCTCCTGGGCATATTGGACCGCGGTGGAAATGGCGGCCAGAAATTTCTCCGATGGACCAATTTGGTGATCGGCGGAGAGTACGGCCATCACTGCCTGGGGATCTTTGGCCCGAAGGGAGATGCCAGCCAGTCCGATGGCTGCTGCAGTATTCCGGCCGATGGGCTCAGCGATGATGTTCTCAGCCTTAAGTTCGGGGCAACCTTTGACTATGAACGGCACCAGGTCCTTACCGGTCACTACCAGAATCCGTTCTCTGGGAATCATGGGCATGACCCTGCTCACAGTTTCCTGCAACATCATCTTTGTGCTGGTGATGGGCAATAGTTGTTTAGGCCTCTTGGCTCGACTCCACGGCCAAAATCTCTCCCCCTTGCCTCCAGCTAAAATCACTGCGTACAGCACGATCCCGCCCTCCTCTTCTGTATGAGATAGCCCTGGACTGGCCCTCAATCAACCGATGGCCCCTTTAGGACAGACCTGCCGGCACAACCCGCAGCCAATGCACATGAACTCTTGAATCTGGGCGCGGCCGTCTTCCTGGCGCACTATAGCTGGGCAGCCCAGATCCAGACACAGGCCGCAGGCACTGCAGACCGCCGGGTCAACTTTGGGGGGCTTGCCTTCCACTCGAAATTCCGGCAACATCACGCAAGGACGACGGGTGATGATCACCGAGGGCTTCCGTCGCCTGGTGGCCTCTTTGACCGCCTTGCGGGTGGCCTTCAGATCATGAGGGTCGACCACCACCACGTCCTTGACCCCTAAAGCTCGACAGATTTCCTCCAGATCGACCATGGGTGCGGGCTCACCCTTGAGATTGCGTCCCGTGCCCGGATGCTGTTGATGTCCGGTCATGGCCGTGGTCCTGTTGTCCAATATAATGACCGTGGTCGTCCCCTGGTTATAGACCACATCCAGCAGCCCGGTCATCCCGGAGTGCAGGAAGGTGGAATCGCCAATGACGGCCACTATCTTCTCGGCCCCATCCCGACCCATGGCCTTCTCCAGTCCCAGGGCATTTCCGATGCTGGCCCCCATACATATGCATGTATCCATGGCGTTCAATGGCGGCATAGCTCCCAGGGTATAGCAGCCGATGTCTCCCGTAGACCCGATCTTCAACCTCTTCAAGGTGTAAAACAGGCCGGTGTGCGGACAGCCCGGACAGAGAACAGGGGGCCGTGGAACAATATCTTTTCGGATGGCCTGGCGCCGACGGGTCCCAAAAAATGCCTCCCGGACCACCTCGGTGCTCAGCTCTCCCTCCCGGGGAACCCGTTGTTTGCCGGTAACGGGAATGCCCATAAGAACCAGCTCCTCTTCCAGCAACGGCTCCAGCTCCTCCACCACGTAGATCTTCTCCACCATGCCGGCGAACCGCCTGGCCAGCCGGCGGGGAAAAGGAAAAGTAAAACCCAGCTTCAAAATGGTCGCCTGAGGAAAGACCTCCCGGACGTATTGATAGGCCACCCCACTGGTGACCACACCCAGCTTGCTGGATCCCTTCTCGATGCTGTTTAAGGGCGTCTTTTCAGCGAAGCGCTGAAGATCCTTCAGCCTTTTTTCCACAACACAGTGCCTCACGCGGGCGTGGGCGGGTATGACCAGCCGCTTGGGAGCATCTTTCACATATGGCTTGCGGGCCACCCGCTTTCTCCTGCCCAGTGTTACCACCCCTTTGGAGTGACAGATCCGGGTGGTCAGGCGCAGCAGAACCGGGGTGTCGAACTGTTCGCTTATCTGCAGAGCATGACCCACGAAGTCCTTGGCTTCCTGGCTGTCGGAGGGCTCCAGCAGGGGAATTTTGGCGAACCTGGCGTAACGGCGATTGTCCTGCTCGTTCTGGGAGGAGTGCATTCCGGGATCGTCAGCGCTGACGATGACGAACCCGCCATTGACGCCTACGTAAGAAGATGTGAACAGCGGATCGGCGGCCACATTTAACCCCACGTGCTTCATGGCCACCAGGGAGCGGAGGCCTCCGAAGCAGGCGCCCATGGCCACCTCGAAGGCCACCTTTTCGTTGGGCGACCACTGGGCCTGTATCTGCTTATAGGGAGCGATGTTCTCCAGAATTTCCGTGCTGGGGGTGCCGGGATAGGCGGCGGCAAAGGCCAGGCCGGCCTCGTAAGCACCCCGCGCCACAGCTTCGTTTCCCGATAGAATGGCTTTGGCCATCTGTCCTCCCTTTTGTCAACTTGGACATTCGTTCATCCCGTCGCGTGGATGCGCACGTGATTGCCCTCAACGCAAACCCTATTCTCGGCGAAAAGTTGAATAACCTGTGCATAGATCTTATGTTCTTGGATCAGCACCCTTTGAGCCAGGCTCCCCGCGGTGTCGTCCTGGTGGACGGGCACCACCCGCTGAGCCACGATGGGACCGTGATCGTACTTTTCATCCACCACATGGACGGTGACCCCGCTGAATTTCGCTCCGGACTCGATAACCGCCTGGTGGACCCGCATTCCATACATCCCCCGACCTCCGAAGCAGGGCAGCAGGGCGGGATGGATATTCAGTATGCGATTTCGATAAGCCTTCACCACCGTTGGGCTGAGCAGCCTCATGTATCCGGCTAAAACAACCAGGTCCACCTCGTGTTCCGCCAGAGCCTCCAGCAGATCGGCGTCGAACTCGGCCGGGCCGGGAAATTGCCTGCCGCTGAGGTGCAGGGCCTCGATGCCGTGCTTTTCAGCCCGTTCCAGAGCTCTGCAGTCGCTGTTGTTGCTGATCACCAGGACCACCCGGGCGTCTATTTCTCCCCTTTCTGTGGCATCGATGATGGCCTGAAGGTTGCTGCCTCCTCCGGAGGCCAGCACAGCTAGTCGCAGCATCTTCTCCTCTACCTGAGCATCAGCAGAAAAAGCTGAAATAGATCCAGAAAATTCTCGCCTGTGGCGGTCACGGTTCGCGGGCCCGTTCGCTCCACCTGGGGGAGCAACTCAGCCCTGTCAGCATATTCCGTGCCCACGAATTCTACCTCCATGGTCACCGGCGGAGGAATTACCAGGGGTTCAAACCGGGAGAGATCTTTCAGGGCCTTCTGGGCTCCCCGGCGGAGCAGCTGATGCACCCTGGGTTGGCTAAGGCTTCTGGCCGCGCTGCGTCCGATGGCCTCCTTGACCACCACCGTCTGCACCTCCCCCAGGAAGGACTTGGCCTCCACCGCCGTCATGTTGTCCCCGCTAACCAGAACCACGGGCACGCCGAAGTAACCGGCCACCAGCGCGTTGATCCCTATCTCGCCATAGCGTGTTCCGTTGATCCTGAAGGCCATGATCTTCTGTTCGGAATAGGTGTGGTCCAGACAGGCATTCTGAGTTCCCCGCATGGCGTGGTACCCGATCAAGAAGGCGGCGTCGAAACCGGCACCGATCCCCTGCATCATGCTCAGCGGTCTGTTTGCGCCGCTGATCAGGGCCGCCTTCTCGTGCATATCGGGGAGAAGCATATTTATGGCTCCGGCGTGGGCATCGCTGACCACGACCTCCTTTGCCCCGGCCTCGACAGCCCCCTCGATGGCGGCGTTTACCTCCTCAGCCATCCAGTGCCGCGCCTTCGGGTAATCCAGCCCCTTACGGCTACGCTGCTCGTCGCCCACCACTCCGGCAATTCCCTCCATGTCGGCGGAGATGAAAATTCTCATTTAGTCAGCTCCTCTGGCTCAAGGTTTAAGGCGTCCAGAATGACGGCCAGAGGGGCGTATACGCCGATCTGGTCTGTCAACTGAGCCGGCAGGATCTTCAGATCCGCCGTGAAAACATCCCAGACCCGCTCGGCGACCATCCGTTCCAGGGGCTCAATGAACAGATCGGGGTTCCTGGCCACAATAGTGCCCAGGACGATGGCCTCCGGGTTGAGGATGAAGACCAGATTGGCCAGCCCGGCGGCCAGGTACTCCAGGGTCTGGTGGAAAAAGACCTGCGCCAGGGGATCTTCCTTCCGCACCGCTCCGACGAGGACCTCCGCCGTCAGTTTCTGCGGATCGCCCCCGGCCAGCTGCCACATCAGGGAGCTTCCCGGCTTGACCGCCTTCTCGAGGCGGCGAGCGATCCCCGAACCGCTGCACAGAGCCTCCAGGTGTCCCAGCATTCCGCATCCACACCGCGGGCCATCGGGCAGGATAACCTGGTGTCCCACCTCTCCGGCGTTGAAGTTCTTGCCCCGGTATAGCCGGCCATCTAAGATAAGTCCACCCCCGATGCCGGTGCTCATGGTCAGGTAGATGAGATGATCATAGCCACGGCCGGCTCCGAACTTCCACTCGGCCAGAGCGGTGGCGTTGGCGTCGTTGTCCATGTGTATGGGAACGGAAAAATGTTCCTCCAGTTTCTGCCGGATTGGATATCCATCCCAGCCTGGTAGATTGGGAAGATCCAGGAAAGCACCGGCATCATGATCCCAGGGTCCGGGTATGCTGATCCCCACGGCGCAGAGCTCTTTCGCTGGCACCTTGGCCCGAGCCAGAACGTCTTGCGCCGTCTCCAAAATGCGCTGCAGACCCTTCTCTGGACCGCCCTGTGCTTGTGTGGGTATGCGCTTCCGGGCCAGCACCTCTGCGTTGAGACGAGCGCATGCTATTTCGACCTTGGTGCCGCCCAGGTCGATGCCC
>CBDUWG010000032.1:0-9592 GCA_965370845.1 uncultured bacterium | reverse complement strand
TGAGCCGGAGCCGGTGTTCCACAGGTAATCCAGCTCGCCTGAGGCTGTACTGCTTGAGATGGGATTTTTCACCGTATAGCTGGTAGTAAAGGAAGTGCTCTCGGCCACGGTGCCCGTGGTGCTGCCGCTTCCCTCCGGATCCCACCAGGGGGAGACTCCATCATCGAAGTTGTCTATGACGGTCAATATGCTGGTCCGGTCCCGGGTGGAGAAGGACCATTCATGATCCTGCTGCAGATTGTTCAGGAAAGGGTCGCGGATGCCGGTGGTCAGGGTCACGGTGTAATTCTCACCGGGATCCAGATAACCGTTCACATAGATGAGGATGACGCCGTGATTTCCCGACTCCACATACTCCACCGTACGGGTCACAGTGGTCAGCTCGCTGTCGGTGAGTATCACATTGCTAATATTGACCGTGGAGATATCCAGGAACTCGTCGAACTCGGCAGTGATGATCACGTCCGTGGACACATTCTCTTCGTCCTCGCCGGGATCGATTATCAGGACAGTCGGCGGAGTTGTGTCCGCGTGCGCTGTCCGGAAGGTAAAAATATAGGCATCTCCCCCGACGCCGTCCCCATTACCATCCAGTGGGTGACCGTAAGTGTCTGTGGCCGTGGAATCGATGGTCACCTGATATTCCGTGTAGTGATCCAGGTACGAGTCCGCATCGAAGGTCATCTGCTGGCCCTGAACATCCCAGTTGAACGCCCCGGCAGCCGATGGAATGATGCTGAAGGCATTTTGTGTGCTGCTCTCGTTCATGCGCCGGCTGAAGATTACCACGATGTTCTCGTAGACATACACCCCGGTGTCCCCGGAATCGGGAACCGTGCAAATTATCGTGGGTGGCGTTTCATCGATGATCTCAAAGTCCAGACGATCGAAACTGTTGGCGTTGACCGCCACGCCGCTGGTGTCCGGGGAATAATTGGCTTTTTCCACAGTCACCGTGTAGCTGTCAGGACTTAGGTCGTCAAAGATATACAGCCCGTTGGAGGAGTCGTCGGTGACGTACACCAGGCTGTCCGGCCACAGAGTACAGGTCACGCCGTTGATGGGCTCCCCCGTTTCATCTTCGGAGACGATGCCGGAGAGATTGCCGGTGGTCAGGTTGTCGGCATCGTAGTAGTCCAGAAAGGATGTGAATAGGGCCCTGGCCTCCATCTTCAGGTAATCGTCGTTGCGCAGCCGGTCCGTCTCCGGCGGGTAATCGAAAAAGGAAGCCTCGGTGAGTTCCCCGGGCATTAGCAGGCCGTTGAGCACCCCCAGGTTGAATCCCAGAAAGCCCCAGTCTCCCTCCACCCGGTAGTGGGTGGTGCGCAGGGCGTGCCACATGTCGTCGGCCATGATGTTGCTCATGGTCACCGCCTCGGGCCATGCCGGGACCCCCCCGGAATTCTCCTCATAGAGAACCAGAGTATAGTTCGCTGCTCCGTTGAAGGCATTGTGATGGATGGAATTGAACCAGTCCACGTTGTTGGAGTTGGCGATCTGCTCTCGCTCGCTGAGGGTGGGATTGTCGTAGTTGTTGTAACGAGTGAGGATCACCGTGTCCGCGCTGGCTGATTCCAGGTAGTCTTTCAGGTAGAAACCCACCTTCAGGTTTATGACCGTCTCAAAGGGTTTCTCGTAGGGGTAGTTGCCGTGTCCGGGATCCAGGCAGAACTTCAGCCCGCTCAGGTCAGCCGACCAGGCCGCTGAGGCTAGAGTGAACCCCAGGAGGATGATTAAAACAATGATCTTTCTCAATGAGGACATGAAAACCTCCTTGCTGGTGATCCTGTGCGAGAATCCAGCTTCTATCTTTTTATTTTATCATACTGAGAGGAAAATGTCAAGCAGTTTTATGTCCAGTGTCAAGCACAAATAGAAATGTCGGGTTTTTAGCAAAATAGAAATGTCCTATTTTGCGGAAGTCAACAAAGGTTGTTTTTCTCTCTGTTGATGTATCTGGGGGTTTATGTGGAACTTTCTCCAGGGATGATCCGGCGGTGAAGATCGGCGCCCTCTCTCGGGCTGACGCTAAACCTTCGATTGTAGCCAAGCAGATACCGCGCCAGGAAACGATTGGGTTGCCCTCAGGCTATCAGGCAGTCGAGACGATGCATCTGCTGCGCTTAAAGCTATAAAAAAAAGCAAGAGAACTAGAAAACACAGCGCTTCTCTCCCCTTGGATTCATTTCACTATAATTCTCTGGGTGCCATCTCGACACAATCCTTCGCAAAGATATCCCGGCACAGACAACAGCCGTGGCATCCAGGATACAATGTGAAAGTCGGGAAAATCAAATTCAAAAGACATGATTGTATGTCATGTATCTAAGGCCTTACTCAAGAATGCCCACCTTTCTCTGGGTCTGGGCAGCTTTCCCTGCGCTTGAGAAGCTCCTCTACTTGAAGACCGTCAACAGCTTTTAACTTTCTTTTAAGATGAAAAAACAGCCCTCTTTAAGCACTCAAGAGGGCTGTTTCCGTCCTGTTATCTAATTTCCCCGGATCACCTTCTACGCTTGTTCTTGTTGCGCTTCAGCCGCTGCTCAACCTTGGCGATGTGCTTCTTCACGCCGATGACGCTGTCGGGATTAAGGGAGATCGAATCAATGCCCTCCTCCACCAGAAAAGCGGCGAAATCGGGGTAATCGCTGGGACCCTGGCCGCAGATACCCACCTTTTTGCCCGCCTTGTGGGCCTCTTTGATCACGCTGCGGATTAGTCTCTTTACCGTCTCGTTTCTCTCATCGAAGAGCTCGGCCAGCTGCGAGGAATCACGGTCCACGCCCAGGGCCAGCTGGGTTAGGTCGTTGCTGCCAATGGAGAAACCGTCAAAGCGCTTGGCAAACTGATCCGCCTGTATCACGTTCGACGGTATCTCGCACATAACATAGACTTCCAGACCATTTAGACCTCGTCTAAGACCGTTTTTGGCCAGAATTTTAATGACCCGGTCGGCCTCTTGTAAGGTTCTGCAGAAGGGGATCATGATCAGCACATTTTGCAACCCGATCTCCTGGCGCACCCGCTTAATGGCCTGACATTCCAGCTCAAAGCCCTCACGATAACCTTCTGCGTAATACCTGGAAGCGCCTCGCCATCCGATCATGGGGTTGGATTCTTCTGGTTCGAATTGCTTACCACCTATGAGATTTGCATATTCGTTGGTTTTGAAATCGCTCATCCGTACGATGACAGGATGGGGATACTGGGTAGCGGCTATCTTGGCGATCCCCCGGGCCAGAAGATCGACGAAGTACTCCGTCTTCTTTTCATAGTTCTTGGTCATCTCCCGAATCTGCTTTTTAGTCTCCTTGTCCTTCAAGCTATCGAAATGAATCAGTGCCATGGGGTGAATCTTGATGATGTTGTTTATGATGAACTCCATTCTGGCCAGGCCAACCCCCTCGGTTGGCAGCCGCCACCAGCTCATAGCCGCTCCCGGGCTGGCTATGTTCAGCATGATCTGCGTTTTGGTCTTGGGCACATCTAAACTCACCTCTGTTTGCTCGAATTTCAATATGCCGTCGTAGATGTATGCCTTGTCTCCCTCGGCACAGGAGAGAGTAATTGGCTGCCTATCTTTCAAGATCTTTGTGGCCGTTCCGGTCCCCACAACGGCGGGAATACCCAGCTCGCGGCTGACAATGGCCGCGTGACAGGTTCGTCCTCCGTGATCGGTGATGATGCCCCCTGATCTCATCATGATGGGCACCCAGTCCGGATCGGTCATCTCGGTGACCAAAATAGAGCCATCCTTGAACTGCTCGATGTCCTTTGGGCTCATGATCAGACAGACTTTGCCAGTGGCGATGGCCTCTCCGATGGCCAGACCGGTGACCAGTTTCTTTCCCTTCTCTTTTAATGTATACTTTTTCAGCGAAGAGGCCTCTTTGCGTGACTGCACCGTTTCCGGACGGGCTTGGACAATAAACAGACCACCCTTTTTCCCGTCCTTGGCCCACTCCATGTCCATGGGCTTTCCGTAGTGCTTCTCGATAATAACGGCCCACCGGGCCAGCTGCAAGACCTCCTGGTCGTTCAGCACGAAAGACTGACGTTCCTGTTTTGTCGTTCGGACATTCTTAACAGCTTTCTTGCCGCTGGTGTTGTAAATCATCTTTTTTATCTTGCTACCCATGCTCTTCTCGATAATGGGTGTGCGATTCCTTTTGTGCAGCAAAGGTTTAAAGACGACCCATTCATCAGGCGTAATTGCACCCTGCACGACGTTCTCCCCCAAACCCCAGGCGCCGTTGATAACCACCGTATCTGGAAAACCGGTTTCCGTGTCGATGGAGAACATCACACCGGCGCTGGCCTTATCAGAACGGATCATCTTCTGAACGCCGATGGAGAGGGCCACATCCATATGTTCAAACCCCTTTTCCTCCCGGTAGGTGATGGCCCGGTTAGTGAACAGTGAAGCGTAGCACATCCGGCATGCCTCAATCAAGGATTTCTCGCCTTTCACATTAAGATAAGTATCCTGCTGTCCGGCAAAGCTGGCCTCTGGCAAATCCTCTGCTGTGGCGCTACTTCTCACTGCCACGTCCACGTTTTTTACCTTGTAGCGCTTGCTAAGCTCCTGGTAGGCAACTTTGATCTCATTAGCGACCTCCTCAGGAAACTCAGAGTTCAGAAAAAGCTTGCGGATAGATTTTCCAACAACGCTGAGAGACTTTCTTCCCTTTTGCAGATCTTCCAACAGAGCGTGAATCTTATCTCTTATCTTGTTGTCATCCAAGAACATCCAATACGCTTTGGAAGTTGAGGCAAAACCATCGGGAACGTGAATGCCCTCTTTTTTCAAAGTGCAAATCATCTCTCCCAAAGAAGAGTTCTTTCCTCCCACTACCGGTACATCTTTTGAACGCAGGTCACTAAACCAGCGTACATAGGTCATTTTTTTGTTCATCGGTCCTTCCTCCAATATATTGTTAGCAAGCTAAAAGAAAATGCTTTATCAGGACTGTTCGCTATCAATTACCTCTATCAACTACATTTATCTACCTCCATCTAAAAACATATTGTTTGTCGTTAAGTTGAAAATCTCCCCTTTATAATCAGCTTGTTATATAAGTATATTAACTCCTTGAATTAACAGATTCAAGCAAAAAATGCTCGTTCAAGGAATTTTTTACACGAAATGTGTTCAAAATTCACTCGGCAACCAAAATACTTGCTTCAGATTCAATACCTTCATCATTATTCTCAGTTTTTCTCCAGCTCACTCTTTCCCACTATATATTGGAGAAAAGCTCAACTATCTTAACACAAGCTGTAAGGTGCTTTTCAACAAATTACTTGTATTTACTGCTACAAAAAAGAGCGACGCAAGATACGCCTCTCATAAAACCTGCTCTCTTGCGTCGCGTTGAAAGATCAAACTGTTTTAAGAGCTACTTCGCCTTAGTACATTTAAGGTTATTCCTCTATGGTGATGGCCTCGCTGGGACAGTCCTCCGCCGCCTCTCGAACGCTACCCTCGGCGTCGGTTGGGACCTCGTCAACCTTGACGGTGGCCACGTCGTCGTCCATCTCAAAAACCTCAGAGCAAGTATCACAGCACAGCTCACAACCAGTACACAATTCAGCATCGATGGTGACTTTCACTGAATCCTCCTTAAAAACAGGTGTTCAGAATAAGGCACAAATCGTACTGTGCCGTTCTTTCGATGGTGCCGAGGGCCGGACTCGAACCGGCACGGAAGATACCTTCCAGCGGATTTTAAGTCCGCTGCGTCTACCAAATTCCGCCACCCCGGCGGGTGTCCATATTGGACTTGTTAATCTAACACTCAAGACCCTGTTTGTCAAGAAAATGTTTTATCAGGATGTTATTTTATTTACCGATGATATCTAGTTGTTCATCCATTTAAAGTTCAACTGAAAACCCTTTATCTTTTTCACAAATGGTAAACCATTCCCTTGCATAATATCTATATATTATGCCTCCATAAAAAGATCTTTTTTTTCAAACAACCAAGCAGGTTGTTCTTTCTGGTATTTAATAATCTACTTTATGTGATTAATATTACGCCTTTAATACATGTCTGTTATAATACTTATGAAGTCTGTACCGATATAAAAACCTGCCTTAGTGCCGGTTATCCCAGCATGAAAAGAGCAGCTGTCACGATGCAATAGAATGTCAGTTCGGCGAAAAGGGGACGTAAAAGGATCTCAAATCTCCTCTTTCGCCATATCTCACCCCGGAGAGTATGAAAAAAGTTTTATGTAGCTAATTTTGAAGTTATTGTGGAAACGCTGCTAAGGCAAGAAAAATATCGTGGCAAAAGATAAAACCCCTCTTTGGAAAAATCCATTATCCACAAAAACCCCTTCTACCGGACGCGGCCCAGGACCCTGAAATCTCCGAGTTCTCTCCTAACCCCTTATGCCCTGCTTGTACAACTCCCGGATGCGCAGAAAAAGCTTCTCATAATCACCGGCCTTAAAATCGGGAAAGCTCCATGTATATGCCCTAAAGTGTCCCTTTTCATAGTGCAGCGTCGGATCGGCGTAGATCCCCTTCCCCAGGTAGATTTTCTGCCCACTGTATTTGGCCGAGGCCAGAACTACCTTGCAAACGTCCATGTAGCCGCAGTCCAGATTGACCTTTCGTTGACCATCAATGGTTAATTCATCCTCGATCTCATTGGTCCTGATTTTAATCTGCGCCAACCCGCCCGGGTCTATGAGCCTCTGAAAAGAAAGAAAAAACCTCTGGATGGACTCTCCCATCTCGTCCTGATAATAGTCGGTCATTACGAAGGGAACTGGCTCGCTGCGGTAATCCACGGGCCCATACTCTCCTGTTAGTATCTGCACAGCCTTCTCCAGCAGGGCATCGTCGCTATACAGCACGCCCACGAACAGCTTGACCGGATCAGGATCCGACGGTCTCATACATTTTCCCTCTTGGATGATAAAATCCCCGTTCCCTCTCCCAGGCCATGTTGGTCTCTATAGCCGCCAGAGCTTGCTCTACCAGCTCACTGCGGATGCCAAAGGTCTCCTGAATGGCGGTGTGGTAATTGCGCTTGATATTGACGTTCCGCTTGCCCTGCGGGGTGATCTCCCGCATGAACTTCTTGCGTACGTAAACTAATCCCCTGGAGGTCACCCGGTTCAGACATATACCATGCATGCCGTTCTTGTGGAATGAATCCTGCCAGTATTTAAGAAACTCCCCGGCTGCTGTGAGCCTGTCTGCGAAACAGTATCGCCACTTGCGTTCCTGTCCGCTGAAGGTGTACAGGTGGTAAACGCCGCCCTCCGGCTGAAACAGAAGCTCCACCTGGGAGAACTCATTACGAAAGGATACGGCTTGTCTGGGGTCTATAGCAACTGGCCTGCCCAACAGATACCCCGGATCGATGAGGTACTTGCTTCCACCCACCAGGGCCACCAGAGCGCAGTGGATATTGCGCCCGGCGCGCATGTGAGCCATTACCGGATAGCAGGAGAAACCGTTCTGCGTTAGAATGGCCTGCAGGGTAAAGGTCAGCGAGAAGCAGGTGCCTCCCAGACCTTCCTGGAGATGATCCTCCACTACCTCTCCCGGCAGGCGAATTTGATCCTTGTCTTGCAGATGATCGCTGAGCTTGATGATCTTGCTGATGTTCTCGTAAGGAAAGTGAGTGAAGGCCTCTACCAGCTTCTCCAGCAGTTCCATTCGGGCATTGCCTCTGCAGAGACCAGAAGCATGCATGAAAGCCTTTACTCCTTCTGGATGTTCGGCGGGGTTGAGCGTGATGGCCGCTTTATTTACCATTCCAGCCTCTAGCTTCGATTTCCGAGCTTCGTTACGAGCTTCGCCACCGACAAACGAGCTTCGAGCATTGTCTTAACCTCATCCCTCCACCACCCGCACATTCACCGCCCGGTCACCTTTGATCTCCCGGCGCATGTCGAAACCGACCCGCTGCCCCTCTCTCAACTGCCCTCCCTTTACCCGGGGATCCAGATCGCTGACGTGCACGAACAGGTCCTCATCGTCGTCGGAGAGAATAAAACCAAAACCCTTGTTGTTATCCCACATGCGAACAGTACCATATTTCATCTTCTTCTCACCACCTGATCATATTGCCTGTAAGCTGGATTCCACCTCTGAACTGATTGCCAACAACGTTCCACTCACCTACATTCCGCAAACTGTTCCTTTGGACAGCTCTTTTTATATCAACCACCTCCATAATAGCTATGCGCCAAGGAGTTGTCAAGTGAAAAAAACCAGGACCTCTGGACGTCTCACATTCCTCTTGCCATCAGGCGACTTTGGCTGTATCCTGTTCTGGAAGGAAAGAAATAAAACAGATTCTGGATCCTGGTAAAAGAAAGACCGATCCTGGATGCTGGATCCTGGTTAAAGACTGAGACTAGAGACTCGAGACTCGTGAAAGAAAAAAACAGATCCAGAATCCAGTATCCAGAATCCAGTATCTAGATCAATACATCAGATACACGGAGGTCCCACTATGAAAAAGCTTACCCCCTGGTCGTTCTTTAAAAACCTGGGCAAGATCTTGCGCGGGCGCCCACAAATACCGGCATCCCTGGAAGACAATCGGCTCCTTCAGGTGATCCTCAAGCGCCGCAGCATCCGTTCCTTCTCCGGGCGCGAGATCCCTGAGGACGTCTTCGCCGCCATCATAGAAGCAGGCCGGCTGGCTCCCTCCACGGTCAATCTGCAGACATGGTCCTTCTGCACATTCACCCAGGACCAGTGGCGACAGACCTTCGATCGTCCCATTCCCTTCGGTGGGAAACAGGCCATCATTATTCTGGGCGATATCAGCCGTGTCAAGCAGATCATCGATATCTTTCCCAAAAGTCCCCTGGTGGAGTATACCGTGGCGGTGCTCAACGCTTCCCTGGCTGCCATGAACATGAACGTCGCCGCCGAGGCTCTGGGCATATCATCTGTCATGCTCTCGGAGACGGGCAAGAGCGGCTTTTTCGCCGCCAAATACCTGCAGGAAACCCTCAGCCTGCCGCCGGGCGTTTTCCCCTTGATGACCATCGTCTTTGGTTATTCTCGACAACCTTTCGCTCCCATGCCCCCACGCCTGCCCATGGATCAGATCTGTGCCTCGGGAAAATATCCTCAGGCTAATAAAGACGTCCTGGAGAATTGGCTCCTGGAGATCAAGACCGGCTTCAAGGCCGCTCGTCCACTTTGGTCCTTCGAGGGACAGCTACGCAAGTATCGCGATGATATTGAGCGAGCGGAGGAAGAGCTAAGGGAGATGATCTTTCATGAGGAGGCGGGAAGCTCGAGATGAAATTGGATACTGGATGGAACTGGATCCTGGATCCTGGTTAAAGGCAAAGACAATGCAAAAGCAGAAACTCGAGACTGGAGACTCGATAAAAGAAAGACTGATTCTGGATACTGGAAAACAATTCCACTGCCGAGATACCAGCATTAATGTTTTTTTAGCTCCATCGAATTTCGACGCCGACAACCGAGTTTCGAGTTTCAGTATCTATATCCGCCATACACTTCACTAGCACCATACGTTTCACCACGAGAAGAGGGGGTAGCGGAACGATCGACTTCATCGATCGTTTCAAGGGGGGAACCGGT
>CBDUWG010000031.1:0-9647 GCA_965370845.1 uncultured bacterium | reverse complement strand
GCTCCATAGCCCGCTTCGTGTCTCTTCATCGCTGAGACCGGGCCCGTCCGCGGAGAATATTCTATGGTAAAGACCTACAAATCTGGATACGTGGCCATCGTCGGACCGCCCAATGTGGGAAAATCCACCTTGCTGAACAGGTTTCTGGGCCAGAAGATCGCCATCGTGACCCCTAAACCCCAGACCACCCGCAACCGCATCCTGGGCATATTGACCCGGGGCTCTTTTCAGATGCTCTTCTTAGATACCCCGGGCATCTTTACTCCGGGGTACCGCCTGCAGAAAATCATGGTGGAGACGGCCACCCGGGCATTGCATGACGCTGACCTGACCCTGTTGATGACCGAGGGCACCCGGGATCCTGGAGCTGACGAGGATATGATCATCCGGCTGCTGTCCGAAACCAAAACACCTGCGGTGCTGGCCCTTAACAAGGTCGATGTGCTGCCGGACAAAAAGCTTCTGCTGCCGCTAATCGAGCTCTACAGCAAAAAAGGGGGCTTTGCTGATATCGTGCCCATCTCCGCTCTGATGGGAGATGGGATAGAGGAGCTGTTGAAGATCCTGGCCAAACATCTGCCCGAAGGGCCGCAGTACTATCCCGAGGAGATGATCACCGAGTCATCGGAGCGGTTCATCGCCGCCGAGATCATCCGCGAGAAGGTCTTCCTGCAAACGGGAGAGGAGATTCCCTACTCCGTGGCCGTCAAGGTCCAAGAGTACAAGGAGCGGCAGCGGGTGCTGTACATCAAGGCGACCGTGTATGTGGAGCGGGACTCCCAAAAGGGCATCATCATAGGAGAAAAGGGCCGCAAGCTGAAACAGATCGGCCAGTTGGCCCGCCGGGATCTGGAGGCCCTGGGCGAAAAAAAGGTCTTCCTGGAGCTGTGGGTGAAGGTGCGCCGGAAGTGGCGACACAAGGACCAGGATCTGCGGTTCTTAGGCTACTGAACTCGAGGGTGATGGATGAAACTCTACGATCGGCTGGCCGAGGTCTACGACAGCGGCGGCTGGGATGAGTATAGCCGGCGATTGCTTCCCTATCTGCATGAGGTCCTGCGCCGGTTCCGCTTTCGCCAAAAGAGCGTGTTGGATCTGGCTTGCGGCACCGGAACGCTGGCCATCGCCCTGGCCCAGGAGGGCTACCGGGTGGTGGGCGTGGACCAGTCCGCCGCCATGCTGCAGCAGGCGCGGGACAAATCCCGCCAGGCTAAGGTCCAGGTTGCCTTTCTGCGGCAGGATATGCGTAAATTGGCTCTGAAAGAGACCGTGGATCTGACCACCTGCTTTTTTGACAGCATCAACTACCTGCTCAGCTACCAGGATCTGGTCAGCACCTTCTCCCGTGTCACCCGGGCGCTTAACCCGGGTGGTCTGTTCGTCTTCGACATGAACACCCCATATGGCCTGTCCTCCCACTGGGATCATCACAAAGGAGCGCGCGACCTTGGAGATGTTGCCATCATCGGCACTAACTCCTATGACCCTGAAAACAATCTGGGCACAATCAACATCACCGCTTTTAAGAAGATCAACAGCAAGGGTGTGGCCAGTCTTTTCGAGAAGTTCAGCGAGGTCCATACCGAGCGCGCGTACTCCACAAGCGAGGTCAAGAATGCCCTGCGGGAAGGGGGCTTGAAACTGCTGGCCCACTACGACTGCATGACTTTCCGCCGGCCGGGCAAAGAGACCGGTCGGATTCTGTATGTGGCTAAAAGACAGTGAATCTGGTATCGAAGCTGGAAGATGGATTCTGGATTCTAGATTCTGGATACTGGATAAAAAACAGGATGCTAGATCCTGGTAAGTGAAATGCTAGATTCTGAGTATATGCCAGGTTGACTCTGCATTTTCCGAGGTTTAGTTCTTAACCAGTATCCAGGATCGGGTTTTCTTTCCAGAATCCGCCTTTCTCGCCGGCCTGCTTACTGGTAAGGTTCCGGACAAGATTTATGCTTCGTTCTGAAATGATTGTTTCGGCGAAGAAAATAATTCTTGACAAAATGCGTTGGTTACAGTAAAATTATTATAGGTTCGCTGCCATAGATGTGAGAAATCCTCACCTCATCATCCTGTTGTGCAATTTGAAAAAAGGAGGGTGACATCCAATGAAAAGGCGCAAGCTGTTATTCTGCCTCGCCTTTCTTGGCTTTTTGGCCCTATCCGGCGCGCTGGTCCCGCATCAGGAGGCTCTTTCGGCAAACCTGGAGTATGATGCCTCCGACCAGATACACGTCATCGATGTGACGAATCTGCAAAACACGGTTACCAACATCGGTTCCTTCGGATCCCTGGTGAAACCGTATCCCTCCTGTGAGTGGCCGGCCTGGTCCAAAAACCTCTATATGAATGAGGGAGAGATCTGGGTGGGCGGTGTTTCGGCCGGCGACACGGCCGTTACCACAGGTAGATTCTCGGGAAAAGAATGGTCTCCTCTGCAGGGGATCGAGATCACGCCGGATATTTCCACATTCTCCGACGAAGACACTTACACCCGCTATCACGACTTAGACGGCCGGTCCGGCGATCACCTTGCTCTAAATATTCGCGTTTCGCAGAGGACCTTGGCCTGGAATGGCACCGACTTCATCGTTCACGACATGGTCATCCAAAATATGGGAGACGACCACCTGACCGGGATCTACGTGGGTTTTTGCTGGGACTTCAACGTCGCCAGATTGGGCGGGAGCAACTGTGCTATGGACGATCTGGTCGGCCTCGCAGAAAAAGATGCTATCTCGTATATGTTCGATGACGATGGCGACGGCGGCCTTTCTCCGGGTTACATCGGAGGGGCATTCCTCAACGCGCCTCTGGTCGGACACGGCTGGTGGTCCAGTGACCAGGAGCCCCTGGACGACTCCGGCCGTTACGCATTGCTCAGCGGCGGGCTGATGGCCGATCCGACCATGGAGAGCGATTACCGGCTCCTGCAATCTGTAGGGCCCTTTGACCTTCCCGCGGGCAGAAAACTGCCCCTGCTTTACGCCCTGGCCATCGGAGACGGCCTCGAGAACCTGCAGGAGTCCGTCGAGGCCGCCGCTTTGGCAGTTGGCCGTGATATCGCCGCCTCGGGAGAGGGCACCCTTTACGAGGGAGATACGCACGAGATCACCGTGATACTGGGCGAGAGTAAAAGGGCGCTGGGCCGGGTTCAGCTGGCGGTCGACTGGGAGTTCTGTGATGTGGGATTGAGCCTGCTGGATCCTGCAGGAAACGAGATCACTCCCGAGACAGCCCTGGGAAACCCCCTGATAAGCTATGTGGTCGAGCCCCATCGCAAAGCCTACGAGCTGGTCAACCCTCCGCCGGGAGAGTGGACGATGCGCGTCAGCTACATCAGCGGCCCGGGTCTGATCAACTACCACCACAAGATAACCGTTTTTGACATACCCTACGGTTTCGGCCAGCCCATGGATAGCTTCGCGGTGAACCGCGCCTACATCCGTTTCGATGGGGGCGGGAGAAGCACACGGGGAATGGGCGGTGCTGTTCCGTTTGGCGGGGGAAACTTCTGGGCAGCGGGCAATATGGAGCTGCCGGCCGATGGATCCTTCGATCCGGCTCAGCACCCGGTCATCTTCAATATGGGCTCGTATCAGGAGACCATCCCTCCCGGCTCCTTCGCCCATTGGGGACCGCCGGAAAGGGAGATGTACTACTACCGAAATTGGGAGTCTGGAGCTCAGGGCATCCTGCTCATGCTGCTCAATCTCTCCGCCGGCCGCTTCCGCACCTTTGCCCGGGCAGTGGATATGACCGGCACGGAAAATCCCGTCCTGGTAAGTATGTCCATCGGCCCGTTCACTGGTTTTGAGAATATCCTCATGCAGGATTGCGGCAACCAATGGTACTATCCTGCACAGTAGAGATCTGACTTTTTGTCCTGATAGCTTGTAGAAAGGGCGGTGTGTCTCATTTCACACCGTCCTTTTTTACACTGAATACCGTAATCTTAACTTCTGGTGGGGAGGAGTTTGAGGGGGAAGTTTCCCCCTCTTCAAAAGAATGTTCTACCGGGCACGAACCGCCTCCACTAAAAGCAATCCTGTGGACTTGCCTCCAGGGCCATAGATTGTCTTCTTGCGACAGACCTCCATTCGAAAATGTCTCAGCCCGCTTTGAATCTCCTCCCACCGCTCCTCCAGATGACAGAAGGCAAAAACGCCATCCGGTGCCAACAGGCAATCAGCGGCCCTCACCAGATCTTCCAGAGTGCAGGCCCACTCGTGTCTGGCTATTCTCTTCTCACGGGAGGGATTGAGCCGTCCCCGTCCAATCTCCCGGTAGGGAGGATTGCTGACCACCAGCTGGAAACTCCTCGCGGCAAACAGCTCTCTGACCCGGCGGATGTCCGCCATCTTTATCTCCACCAGTTGCTGCAGACCGTTGAGAACCACATTTCTTTCGGCCAGAGATGCCAGCTCCTGCTGTAGCTCCAGGCCGACCATGTGATCCACCTTCCCCTGCACAACAAGGTCGATGGCCACGATCCCGCAGCCGGTTCCCAGATCGATGCCTTTCGCCGTGGACATTGGCCGTATAAACTGGCACAGGTGCAGAGCATCCTCGGTGAAACGATATCCCTTCCGTTTCTGAATTATATTTATGCGGCCGTCCAAAATCCGGTCTATAGTTTCATTTGCACCAAACTGCAATGGTTTGCTCTCCGGCGTAAAAAAACCGCCCGGTTAAACCGGACGGCTCTTGAATCAGCAACGCTTGAGGTTATTCTTTCGCGCGGATGATGTTCTTTACTCTCATCAGTCGGGAAAGGTTGGAACGTTCCATCTCCGAGAGCTTCATGGTGATGTAACGAATAGTCTCTATCAGATTAGGGATCAGGGTATACTCCAGAGCGTTCACCCGCCGGCGGGTCTTCTCGATATCATCGGCCAAAAGCTGCATGGTCTTCTCCGCCTCGGCCAGCTTCAGACTTTGCTTCAAAACGCCCCCAAGAAATCTCAGGGAGATGTCCAGATCCCCTGATGTGCCGACAAAGCCATAGCATCGAATTGAGCCCTCCACGATGGGCTCCAGCACAGGAACTCTCACGTTCATGATCTGACGCTGACCCACTTTCAGGCTTAGGTGCATACCTGGCAGGCAGATGGCTTCCTCCACAAGTTTGTCGGGCATGGTGGAACGGGCCAGGAGAAAACTCTGAAAGGCCGCCTGCAGCTGATCCTCCACCATTGCGCGCATCCCCTTCACCGATTTGACCAGCTCCATGAACTGGCGCATCATCTCATCTTGCTTGTCCTTCAGCAGCTTGTGGCCCCGGCGGGCGATGGCCAGTCTCTTTCGCAACCGGAGCAGCTGCATTCGCGTGGCGCTGACGGCAAGCCTCATGATTTTTCCTTTGTCTGCTCAGCGACCGGCTCCATATTCTTCCCGGGGGCCTCGGCTTTCCCATCAGATTCCTCTGCTTTACCCTCGGGTTCCTCTTCCTTTTTGAACCTGGACAGATACTTGTCCAGCCATTCCTGTCGAATCCTCTTCAGCTCGCCGGTGGGAAAAATCGACAGCAGCTCCCAGCCCAAGTCCAGGGTCTCGGCGATACTCCGATTCTCATCCCCTCCCTGGCTCACATAGCGCTGTTCAAATGTTTCGGCGAACTTGTAGTACATCCTGTCCATGTCCGTGAGAGCGGCCTCGCCCAAGATAACGGCCAGCTCCTGAGCATCCTTGCCTCCGGCATAGCTGGCGAACAGCTGGTTGAACACGTCTGCGTGGTCCTCCCGGGTCTTGCCCGGTCCAATGCCCTTGTCCTTCAAACGAGACAGAGATGGCAAAACATCTATGGGCGGCATGACCCCTTTTTTGTGCAGCTGGCGCGACAAGATCACCTGTCCCTCGGTGATATATCCGGTCAGATCCGGTATAGGATGCGTCTTATCGTCCTCCGGCATTGTCAGAATGGGAATCTGGGTGATGGATCCCTTCTTGCCTTTGATGCGGCCCGCTCGCTCGTACACCGAGGCAAGGTCCGTGTACAGATATCCGGGGTAGCCCCGCCGGCCGGGGATCTCCTTGCGGGCAGCGGAAATCTCCCGCAGGGCCTCGCAGTAGTTGGTCATGTCGGTCAGAATGACCAGCACGTGCATATCCTGCTCGTAGGCCAGGTATTCCGCAGCGGTAAGAGCCATGCGCGGGGTGGCGATGCGCTCGATGGCCGGATTGTCAGCCAGGTTCATGAACAGAACGGCCCGCTCAATAGCACCGCTTTCCTGAAAACCTGTGATGAAGTAATCGGCCTCCTCAAATGTTATTCCCATGGCGGCGAAGACCACGGCAAAAACCTCTTCCTTGCCCAACACCCTGGCCTGACGGGCAATCTGTGCCGCCAACTGATTGTGGGGCAGACCGGACCCGGAGAAAATGGGCAGTTTCTGTCCCCGCACCAGGGTGTTCAGCCCGTCTATGGCCGAGATACCCGTCTGGATGAACTCCGATGGGTACAGACGGGCGTACGGATTGATCGGGCTGCCGTTGATATCCACGCGCTTTTCCGGCAGGATCTTGGGACCGCCGTCGATGGGCCGGCCCAGGCCGTCGAAGACCCGACCCAGGATGTCCATAGACAGGCCCAGTTCGATACCCTTGCCTAAAAAACGGACTCGACTTCGGTATACATCGATGCCGGTGGAACCCTCGAAAAGCTGTACCAGGGCCTTATCGCCATCGACTTCCAAAACTTTGCCCCTTCTCGTCTCCCCGTCGGGCAGTTCCAACTCCACCAGCTCTTCATACTTGACACCCTCCACCTCCTCCACCAGAACCAGGGGCCCGGTTATCTCTCGTATGGTCAAATACTCTTTAAGCATTCTCTGTCGTTACCTCCTGGATGAGCTTCTGAATCTGAGTTTCCATATGTTCCCCAACAGCTTTGATGGATTCCAGCTTTTGCTCGGAAATAAACTTGGATCGGGCGATCTCCTCATTGGCCGGTATAGCGGCTAGCTTCTCCACTGTCACGCCCTTCTGCAGAGCCTTTTCAGATTGTCGATGCATGTCTAAGATGAGCTTCAGCAGCAGAAACTGCTTTTTCATCGATGTGAAGGTGTCCACCTCGTGAAAGGCATTCTGGTGCAGAAAATCCTCTCTTATGCTCTTGGCCGTCTTCAGGATCAGGCGGTCGGACTGCGCCAGGGATTCCACACCCACCAGCTTGACCATCTCCTCTAACTCCGCTTCCTGCTGGAGCAGCTTCATAGCCTCATCGCGTATGGTCTCGAAGTCCTCGCTCACATCTTTGTTGAGATGCTCGCTGATGTTGTCGTAGTATAGGGAATAGCTATTCAGCCAGCTGATTGCCGGAAAGTGCCGTCTGAATGCTAAAATGTCCTCCAGGCTCCAGAAGACCTTAACCACCCGCAATGTGGCCTGGACCACAGGATCGGAGAGGTCTCCGCCGGGAGGAGAAACTGCACCGATAACGGTTAACGATCCCTTCCGGTTCTCAGCGCACTCGCAGACCACCATGCCGGCCCGCTCATAGAATTCGGCCACCCTGGTACCCAGATATGCCGGGTAGCCCTCCTCGCCGGGCATCTCCTCCAGCCGGCCGGAAATCTCACGCATGGCCTCTGCCCAGCGGGAGGTTGAATCGGCCATAACCGCCACCGAGTATCCCATGTCCCGGAAGTACTCGGCAATTGTAATGCCGGTGTACACCGAGGCCTCCCTGGCGGCGACAGGCATGTTGGATGTGTTGGCGATGAGCACCGTCCTTTTCATCAACGGTTCTCCGGTACGGGGATCCTTCAACTCCGGGAACTCTGTGAGAACATCTGTCATCTCGTTGCCTCGTTCTCCGCACCCGATGTAGACTACGATCTCTGTATCGGACCACTTGGCCAACTGGTGCTGAATAACCGTTTTCCCGCTGCCAAATGGTCCGGGAACACAGGCGGTACCTCCTTTGCCCACGGGGAAGAAGGTGTCGATTACCCGCTGGCCGGTGATCAGAGGTGCTATGGGCACAAGTTTTTTCTGGTACGGCCTGGGCCGGCGAACCGGCCAGCGCTGCATCATGGTAAGCTCTACTGTCCCATCCTCTGTCTTCAGCCTGGCAACGGTTTGCTCCACGGTGAACTTGCCCTTCTCTACCGCCGCAACTGTTCCGGAAAGACCCGGGGGGACAAGAATTTTATGGACCACCACCGCGGTTTCCTGCACGATCCCCAGAATGTCGCCGCCGACCACTTTGTCACCATTTTTGACCTGTGGCTCGAACTTCCACTTTTTCTTTCTGTCCAATGCGGGAATGTCTATGCCCCTGGTGATATAATCGCCCACCTGCTCGCGGATCACATCCAGAGGCCGCTGAATGCCATCGTAGATGGCTCCCACCATTCCCGGTCCAAGCTCCACGCTTAGCGGCATTCCGGTAGAGTACACGGGCTCTCCGGGGCCCAACCCTCCAGTATCTTCGTATACCTGAATGGAGGCCTGGTCACCGTGCAGCTCGATGATCTCACCGATGAGCTTTTTATCGCTCACCCTGACCACATCGTACATTCTGGCATTTTCTATTCCTTTTGCCACAACCAAGGGGCCGGAGACCTTCACTATGATCCCTTGCTTCATCTATCCCTCCTCTTCGTCTGCCAGAATGTCCGCGCCCACCGCTTTCTTGACTATCTCCCTGATCCGTCCCATGCCCAACCCCAAAGAGCCCTTACTGTTGGGGATAAGCACCACGCTGGGGAGCGGTTGAAAAGCCACCTTTTGTATCTGCTCATCTAACCCGGCAGCTAACTGTTCTGTGACGAATATGACAGCATAACCTTCTCGGGTCAACTTCTGAAAGATCTTTTTGGCCTGTTCATCGTCCGTGGTTGGAAAAACACTTACCCCCACGGCCCGGAAACACAATACCGAGTCTCTATCTCCAATAACGGCGATGTTAGACATATTCACTGGGCAAACGCTCCCTGATCTTCTCCTTGGGCAAATCGTTGAGCTTGCCCACCAGTACGGCCCTCACCGCCCTTATCTCGAATTCCTTCAGCAGAAGGTAAGCAATAACCGGTTCCGCTCCGAAGCTTGCTTCCCGGCTTCTTTTTAAAAACTGGATCAGAAGATCATCGCAGATCCTCTCCAGGGGCGCGAAGCTCTTTTTCGCCCTTAACTGAGAGATTCCCTCGGCGACAGCCTTTCCATAGGGTGTCATGGCAAATGTTTGGGCCAGGACATCAAGAGGCTCTTCCCTGATCTCTCGGAAAAAACCAATCCCCAGGCTGCCTCCCGGGAGCATGTCCCGCTCCAAGAGCTTGACGTTTTCACCAAGCCAGCGCAGCCGCAGAAAAATCTTGATATTCTGCAGATCAACCTCCCGGGTCAGCCATATCAGCATAAATTGGTTTTTAAATTGTCTCAACACCTGGTACATAAAATTATATTGCTCCTTGTCGACGGCCACATCCATCTCCTGGGGAGCATTGCTCTCGGCAAAAGCTGCCTCCGCTCCGGCCATGGCCCGGGCCAGCGTTTCCGGAAGCTCACCCACCTCCTCTCCCATCACGGCTTCTTCCAGATCCTCCACGCTGACAAGTCCTAAATCCATAATTGCCTGCTCCAGCTTCTGCCCCGAGTGTTTCCCCTTAAGAATTACCTTCAAATTGTGATAGTCGTACCTTCTC
>CBDUWG010000030.1:0-9863 GCA_965370845.1 uncultured bacterium | reverse complement strand
CTTTCTTTTCTCGAGTCTCGAATCTCGCTTCTCGAATCTCCTCCTTTGCATTGTATTTGCCTCTAACCAGAATCCAGAATCCAGTATCCAGGATCGGTTCTTCTTTTCTAAACTCTCACAACTCTCTGAACTCTCTCAACTCTCTTAACTGTCTCTCAAAATAATATCCTCACTCCCCGATACAAAAAATACACCCCAAACATCATTAAAAACACCCCGCAGAAAACAAACAACCCGCGGTAGAACCGTCCGGCGACGAACTTATGTCCTAAGGTGATTAGAGCGGCCAGAAAGCTGTACCAGACCAGATCCGCGAGGATATGACCACTGTAAAAGGCTGTTACGCCGCCGAGACCCAGATTCAGCGATATGGATATGTAGGCCATGCCGACGGTGGCCCACCACAGGAACCAGTAAGGGTTGGACAAACTTGTCAGCAACCCGGCCAGCACCGGAGATGTGGGCATGGCCCTGATCAGCCTTGATTCCCCTTCTCTATTACCCTTCCCAGATAACATTCCCCACCCCATCCAGGCCAACACAATACCACCCACAACTCCTAAGAGCCCAGAGACGGGTTCCAGAACGAGATACTTCCCCAATCCCAGGCTGATCCCAACGACCAGGGCCAGCTCCAGGATGGCATGTCCCAAAACGATCAGCGGACCCGCTATGAACCCCCTGCGGGTGGCATGGCTGATGGTGACCACCAGCACGGGTCCGGGCATGAGCGCGCCGGAGAGACCTACCAGAAACGAGCTAATAAAAATCTGCGGGAGATCTTCCATAACCAATTTGTGTTTGTCTAAAACCGGAATGGCACGGGAGTGAAGGACAGAATGAACAGCAGCAGAACGAAAATTCCGAGAAGTTTCCGTTTTAAATCCAGTGGGGTCACATCGTCCACAGTCGGCGCATGCCGAAACCCGAAGAAGAGGATGAGCATGATCATCAATACCCAGCCCGGGTAAAAGAAAGCGCAGATGATAGCGAAGACGATCAGGCTGCCGGCAAACACTCTTTCGCTCCGCCTGCCCAGGAGTGCATAGACCACATGTCCACCGTCCAATTGGCCGATGGGCAACAGGTTCAGTGCCATCACGAAAAGCCCCGCCCAGCCGGCATAGGCCATGGGATGCAAGAGAATATCAAATCCGTCGGGAACGGCCCCCACAACATCCCTGGCCAGCGCCAGAAACAGTATCGATCCTCCTAATTGGAGAGAAGATCCGGATGCCTCGGCAAGGGGAATGACAGTGGAGAATTTCAGACCGAGAATCAGGGCCGGTACGGTGAAAAAAAACCCGGCCAAAGGGCCGGCGACGGCGATGTCGAAGAGGGCTCGACGATCGCTCATGCGACCTTTTATTTTGATGATGGCTCCCAGGGTGCCGAAGGGAGGAAGGGGAAGGGGGATGAAAAAGGGCAGGGTAGTGGGAATCCGGTACTTCCGGGACATTAAAAAATGACCCATCTCGTGGGCCAGCAAAATAGTCATCAGCGTGGCGGAGTATATCGCCCCACCCACCAGAAAAGTGGTCAGAATGGTCAACAGAAAAAGAAGAAAATGCCTTCCCGGTCCCAGACTCCGCCACCATCCCACCGTTTTCCGTTGAGACTCCGACTGTGCACCGGCAACTCTGTGAAATTCCATCTACTTAATCTCTCCACGACCTACTGGGCTTGGAGCCCGGCAAGATCACTCCTCCAAAATTCCCTCGGTCAGGGAGAGGGCGATGCTGGAGAGCATCACCTCTATGCCCAGCTTGGTAAAATCTCCGGACAGGAGCTCCCGTTTCACGTTGGCATAGAAAGAACAGGCTGCCCCTTTCTCAATCACCAATCCTGAAACTCGATCACCGATCTCCCCCACGAAGGTCACCTCGCCCAGATCTTCGCTGATAACGTATCCGGAACAGGCGTGAAGCTGAAGGTGACTGGTGTTGGTGTACACAACAACGAGGTCACCTTTCTCCTTGCCCAAAGGTATGTGGGGATATATCTCCAGGATGAGGGCCCGTCCTTCCTCGGGATTGCTCAGCTTCATCCAGTAGTGATCCTTCTCCCTGCGAACATCCACCATACCTAACGCCTTGGCGATCTGATCGATGTCCTTTTTCCTGATTCCCGTCATCATATTTCTCTTATCCAAATTGTTCTGCACGACAGCCGCTGACGATCTCAGACCTTCCGGTTCTATTTACGGCCAGGTGATTTGAAACTTCTGATCGGCTTTTTCTTCGAACCGGGAATATGCCCCCAGTGTTTCCTGGTATGTTTTCGATTAGGAGTGGGTTTCGGAGATTCCTTTTCTTTTTTCTCCTCTTCCTGCTCCCCATTGACATCAGTCCCTTTTGGATCAGCCATTACCATAGCTCCCTCCAATCACATCCACAGGTTCCTATCGAGACTGCGGTACTGAATGGCCTCGGCGATATGCGCGGAGCTGATGGTCTCTCGCCCCTCCAGATCAGCGATGGTGCGGGAGACCTTCAAAATGCGGTCGTAGGCTCGAGCGGAAAGTCCGAACTTGGCCACCGCCGTCTGCAGCAAATTCGAGGAGTCGGCGTCGATAGCACAGTATTTGCGAATATCCTGAGATGACATCTGGGCATTGCTGTAAATATTACGATGATGAAACCTGAGAAGTTGCACCTCCCGCGCACAAATCACCCGCTCCCTTATTGTCGCCGAGGAATCTCCAGAAGATTGCTCAGATAACTCCTTGTATTGGACGGCCGGCACTTCGATGTGGATATCAATCCGATCCAACAACGGCCCTGAGATACGGGACATGTACCGTTGAATTTGCAGAGGCGTGCAGGTACATTCCACTCGCGAATCGGTGTAGTAACCACAAGGACAGGGATTCATGGCCGCGACCAGAGTGAAATTCGCCGGATAGGTCAGGGAGATGTTCGCCCTGGCGATGGTCACCTGTCCATCTTCCAAAGGCTGCCTCATCACCTCCAACACATTCTTCTTGAACTCGGGCAGCTCATCCAGAAAGAGGATCCCGCGATGGGCTAAGCTGACCTCGCCGGGGCGCGGGTGATGACCCCCGCCGATGAGCCCGGCATCGCTGATGGTATGGTGCGGCGATCGAAACGGCCGCACAGCCACCAAGGCTTTTTCTTTAGGCAGCAGACCAGCCACGGAGTGGATTTTGGTGGTCTCCAGCGCCTCATCCAGGGTCATGGGAGGCAGGATAGTGGGAATCCGCCGGGCCAACATGGTTTTTCCCGAACCCGGCGGGCCGATCATGATGATGTTGTGTCCCCCTGCCGCCGCCACCTCCAAAGCTCTCTTGACATGTTCCTGACCCTTAACGTCGCTAAAATCCACATCATAGGTGGCGCTCTGGGAGAAAAGCTCTTTCAGATCGACGGTGTAGGGCTCCAGACGCCTCTTCCCGTTGAACATCTCCACCATTTCGGTCAGAGAAGCGACGGGGTAAACGCGCATTCCCTCGACTATGGCCGCCTCCCGGGCATTGCCGGTGGGAACGATCATCCCCTCCCCCTGCTTGCGCCTGCCCTCTACTGCCATAGAGAGCACCCCGCGTACTGTTCGCGTGCTCCCATCCAGGGACAGCTCACCCACCACAATCATCTTCATCAACTTCTCCCGGCGCACCTGATGGGTGGCGGCCAGGATACCCATGGCGATGGGCAGATCGAAGGCAGCACCCTCTTTCCTGATGTCGGCCGGGGCCAGATTAACGGTGATCCGCCTACGCGGGAACCAAAACCCGGCATTCTTGATGGCTGCGCTGACCCTGTCCTTGCTCTCCTTCACGGCACCGTCAGGAAGCCCTACCGTGGAAAAATAGGGCAGTCCCCCACCAATATCCACCTCCACCCTCACCAAGTAGGCGTCAACCCCCAGATTGGTACTGCTTAAAACCTGAGCCAACATGGCAAACCCTCCATGTGGCTCCGCTCGGCTGGTGACTTTCCAGTTTCAATTTCAAAGATCCGCAAATACTATACACATTTTACCAGAGCCTGTCAAGCTCTAAATTTGGACGGCAGAAGAGCTGTTTTTGCACTAGATCGACTCGCCCCCGAGAGTTCGAGACTTATAAAAAAACGCCGGCTATCCCAGCCGACGCCCACAAAACAGGCATTCTCACCACAACAGCGGTGTCAATCCCCCAATTCGTCCAACCTCTCCCGGGCCAGATCACCCCACTGATCGCCGGGCCCCCGGGTGGCCACCAGCTTGCCATAGATGGTCCTGGCTTCTTCCTCTCGACCCAGCTTCTCATAGGAAACGCCGGCGTTGTATTCTGCGGTGGCCGCCCATTGATCTTGATAAGGATACAGATAGGCGACGCGCAGATATTCCTGAGCCGCTTTCTCATACTCCCTCAGGTGAAAGTAACATTCCCCCAACCAGAATTGAATCTCGGCACCGAACTCCGCGTCCTTTCCGGCATCGATCTGCTCAAACGTCCGCAAAGCCCGTGCCGGCTGATCGGCCTGCAGATAGGCGAAACCCAGCCTCAGGACCCACTTTTGCCTTTCCGGATTTTGGGAAAAGTCCCGGAGCAATATCTCATAGGCTACGCTGGCCCCATCCCAATCGTTCATCTTTCCCCGGCAGATGCCGGAGTTAAACAGAGCATCTATCACCATATCAGTTTCCGTGGTCCGGCGGGCAACCTGCTCGTAGTACTCTGCAGCCTGGTCGTAGCGTTCCAAACCGAAGAAACTACTGGCCATCTTGAACACGGCTTTATCCACCCATTGACTCTGAGGATGATCCTCAACCAGGGTTTGAAACCGCTGCAGAGCTTCCGAAAAATCGCCTGCCGTGAGGGCCAACAGGCCAAGACGGTACTCCGCTTCTTCAACATGATAGCTTTCCTTATAATGTTTTAGCACGGTCTTGAAAGCCTTTTGGGCATTATCCCTCTGTTCCTGACTTAAATAGGCCTGGCCTTCGGCTATCAGCAGCTCGGCCATCAGATCAGATTGTTCGCTGTGGGTTTTCTCGAATTTCTTGCGGGCCTCGACAGCCTCCTGGAGATGACCCAAACGATACATACAGATAATCACCCTGGACTCCAGATGGAGTCTCTTCTGCTCATCGGAAGTCTCATTCATAGCTCGCTGGTAATAGGCCTGGGCCTCGGAAAAGCTCTGCCTGTTAAAATTCACCTCGGCCACCCTCTCCAGGGCCAAGATTACCAGGCTGCTGGACGGATACTCCTCCACCAGGGCCTCATAGTTGTCCAGGGCCTTCTGCAGAAAACCAAGCTCGACGTAGAGATCCCCCAGGACCAACCGTAGCTCATCGTCTAAGGCCTCTCTGGATATGACCTCCTCCATACTGGACAGAAGCTTTTGAGCCTCGTGATCTCTTCCCCCCTCGGCCATATCTTTTGCCAACAGAACAACGGCTCGTATCCTCAGCGGACTCTCCGAATAAAGCTCCTCAAATTCCTCCAGCACCCTCCGGGCTCCCTGTGTATCCCCCGCAGCCTGCAAAGATTCCGCCCAACGAAGGCGAGCTTCCTCGCTGAGGGGGTGATAGGGAAAATCTTCTGCTACCCAATGAAACAGCTCTGCCGCCTGGTGGTACTCCCGGCGGTGGGCGTAAATGCGGCCTTTGATAAATAAAACCCGGCTCTGCAGCCCGCTTTCGGAAAATTCTCCCAGAAAATCATCGCACATCATCAAGGCGGCCATCTCATCTTCCCGCTGCTGGGCAATCTCAATTCGCTCAAAGGCAGCGGTATCGGCCCAGGGACTATGGCTGTGCCGATCTGAGATGAGGGCGAAAATGGAGTCTGCTTTGTTCACAGACAGCGTGTCCCGGTCAGACAGCTTCAGATAAGCCTTTCCCCTTCGCAAATGGGCATAGCCTCTCATCTTGCTCTCAGTATAGGTGCGTAGAAAAGAATCGTATAGATCCAGCTGGTCCAACCAATAATCGTCGCTCCGGGAATCGCCGTTGCGCAGCACATCGGCGATGACCTGCAGTGCACACCGGTCGACCCAGACACTGTGCGGATAAGCTTTGAGCAGCCGCCGACAGATCTCCGCCGCGGTGCTCTGCTCCCTGGCGGCACCCTGGACATCGCCCTCAATTTCCAACATCTCGGCTCTGGTCTGATAACATTCTGCCATTTGGAACAGGGCTCCGTCCGCCATCGGCGATTCAGGATTCTTCTGAACGAACCTCTCCAAAGCCGCGGCAGCCCTGGAGAAATTCTTCAGATGTCGAAAATATATCTCCCCCAGGCGCAGGTCTACCTCCTCGGCCCCCAGTGAGCCAGAGGACAGCTGATCGTGAATATCCACCATGGCCTCCAGGGCTGAGTCCTCTTGGGCAACCCGGTACTTGCTCAAGTAGGCTGTTTCCTTCTGGGCCTGAGGATACAGGGGACTGAGCGGGTGCTCTTGAACAAAAACACGATAGGCCTGGAGAGCCCGGTCATATTCTGCACTGGCCTCGTTACAACGCCCCATTGCAAAATCAGCATCATCGGCAAATCGGCTCTGAGGATACAAGGAGGACAATGTTTGGTAGACCCGCAAAGCTGCCTGCGGTCTGTTCATGTCCATCTCCAGAATTTGCGCCGTGCAAAAGTACAGGGAATCGGCCTGAGGCGCTTGTGGATAACGACCCAGGAACTCCCTATAATTAGACAGAGCTCGCCCGGGCTTTCCCATTTGCAGGAGGATATTCCCCAGCTCCTTCCAGGCTTGTGGCCCCCATTCGGCCGCCCCGGCCTCTCTGGTCAACCCCTCTAAAACGACAGCGGCTGAGTCAAGATCTCCCCCCACCTGCAGTGATCCCGACAGACCCAGCTTGGCCTCTGGAACCCTCGTGCTCCGGGGATAACGGGCCAACCAACGTCGATAAGCTGATATTGCTCCCTCATGATCGGCCGCCAGACGCAGCGACTCCGCCTGCTGGAATCCCGCCCACTCCGCAAACTCGTTGGCCTCTTCTCGCCAAGCAAGAACACCGAAGACCTCCGCTGCCTCCCGGTATTCGCCACGATCCAGATGCAAATCCCCTAAAAGACACAGGGCACTATCTACATAGACGGAACCCGGCCCCTCCCCAATCAGCAGAGAGAACAGATCAACGGCACCCTCCACATCCCCCTGAAGGACCATAACCCTGCCCTCCCGGAACCGGGCTTCGGTAAGGCTCAGGGGACTGGTGGCCTGCTGAGCAGCTACTTGGTAGGCCAATCGGGCCTGATTCAATTGATCCAGGTCCACCAGGATCTCCCCCCGGGCCATATGAGCCTCATGGACCTGCGAGTTCTGAGGATAGCTGTTCACGAAGGCGTCGAATTTCTCCAGCGCCCTGGCCGCCTCCCCAGCTCTGCGCAGAGCATCTGCCATCCCGAAGAGTGCTGGCGCAGCCCAGGGACCATCCGGGTCCATACGACCACTGCGCGAAAAAGCCGCCGCCGCATCGGAAAAGTGGCCGACTTTGCTCAAGCAGGTTCCCAGGCGAACCCAGGCCTGGGATGCAAAATAACTCATCGGATCCCGAGCCAGAAATTCCCGATACACCTCCTGAGCTTCGGCCAGGTCGCCATTGGCAAAATAGGATTCGCCCACCATGAATCGGGCCTGGACCGCCATAGGGCTGGAGGGATTCGCCAGCGCAAAATCGTGGTATTGCTCTGCTGCTAATATGTAAAGCCCATCGTCAAAAAGCTTCCTGGCGAAGGCGAGCTCCTGTGACGTATCCTGACTGTGGCCCTGGACGGCCAGAAAGCTCAGCAATAGCAAACCACAGACGAGACCAGATCTCAAGAAGCCTTCCTTCCTGGAAATACCTCTGGTACATCTCTCTTTGTCACTATCGCTTCTGCTCACGCTCTCCTCTCCTCTTGGTCAGGCACACCCCATTATCTCCCCCCGAAAAGTCACCGATGGTCATCTCACCAACAAACCCGGTTCCTCCCCTCCCGCTTGGCTCTGTACAGAGCCTTGTCCGCTTCCTCCAGAACCTTCCTCTTGCTGTCGCCACTTATGGGAAAAGAGGCAACGCCGGCGCTGATGGTCAAATTGTAGTCTTCCCGGTGAGGATTGGGGAATTCCTCCACGTTCTTCCGGATCCTTTCGGCCACTCGTACAGCTTTTTTCTCTGCGCATTCCGGCAACACAATGGCAAATTCCTCACCCCCGTATCTGGTCACCGAGTCCTCATCGCGCACAGATCTCATCAGAATCTCTGCCAGGGCGATGAGCAGTTTATCTCCCGCAGGATGCCCATAGGTATCATTGTAGATCTTGAAATGATCAATATCTAGGATGATTATCGAGAAAGGACGTTCGTGCCTTCGGGACTTTGCCTCCTCCTTAACCAATGTCTCCTGTAGAAATCTATGATTGTACAGCCGGGTCAGTCCATCTCTCACGGCCTCATACTCCATCTTCTTATAGAGCTGGGCATTCTGGATGGCAATGGCCACGTTGCCAGCCAGGGCCTCCAGCAGACGACGCTCCCGGGATGTGTAGCCCCCCGGCTCGGCGGTGCCCAGGCTGAGCACGCCCAATACTTCATCTCTTGAGGAGATAGGTATGGCCAGCACCGAGAGGGAAATATCTTTACCGAAGGCATGCTCACTTTCCGAAAAGGAGGTCGAGAATTCAGCGGGACGGCCCTTGCGGCTGACCGTCATCACCTCCGCAGGTGGCTCGCCGGGAACCGGTCGCTCCTCCCCGGTGGCGCTTATGGAGATCCGGGACTCTAAAATACCCGTCGTCGGGCTCTTGATCCACACGATCCCCCAAACAAAATCAACGGTTCTTCCGATCAGCTCCAGAACCTTCCGGACTAGCTGGTCCGGATCGAGAATGCTGCTGAATTGCCCGCTGATGTCCTGTACGATAGCCAAACTTCGGTTGGCGATGCTGCTTCTGGCAAAGAGCTCCAGAGCCAGGGCAAAGGTAGCCACCGGCACTAAAAAGAGTAAAACGCCATCCATGCCATAGGGAAAATAGATGTAAAAGATGGAGATACTGGTGGGGACAAAGATCAGGTAAGCCAGTGGCATCCAGAGATATGACCATAATAAATGCCACAGCCAGACTTTCCGGAACCATACCAGGGAGACAACTTCCAGGATAAAACCAATGGCCATATACGTCATCACACTGAGAACTATCGAGGCCCAGGTGAGATTCACTACGCCCCATCTTCCACCCAAAGCTTTGTAGACGAACCCCGCTCCCATGATCGCCAAGATGGACCGACCCATCTGAAACATAGCTTGTGAAAGGGGTTTTTTGCGAAACAAGAGGTAAAAGCCAAAGACTCCCACGCCGGATCCCAGAGCGGCAAGCCCCGGTCCAAAGAGAAGAAAATTGGCATATGTGAGGATGAAGTGAAAGGAAACCTTCCGGGATCTGGAGAAGCTTACCGTGTGGAGCGCGGCCCCGATGTTCAGCAGAACGAAAAGAGATCCGGCCTTCGCCGTAGCCAGTTCCAGATCCAGACGAGACAGTTCCAGAAGCACCATCCCGGCCCCAAAACAGGCCACACGGTAGATTCTGATGATCCACCATCTCCAGTTTCTCCAGTCGCTCTCTATCTCTGCCTGTGGAGTTATGCGCAACTCTAAACCGGTATCGCCCCTGTGGCCCAATTCCCTCGCTAACTTGTCCAGAATGGATTTCACGGATATTTCTTTCCGTCGCTACATACGGGAGGCGAACGCTTCCCCTTCGCGCTACATACTATGGCCGGATTACGTTTGAAACATCCTGCGACCAGGAAAAATTCGAGTACCGTGTATCGTTCGGCACCGTCGAAGCCCGTTGTTGTTTCGATCTGCGATCGACGATTGAAGATCTATGATCCTAGAAGTTCTTATGCCTTCG
>CBDUWG010000029.1:0-9900 GCA_965370845.1 uncultured bacterium | reverse complement strand
ACCATTTTCCTGATCAGTCTTACTGTCCTCATCTGCTGTGCTGGGCAGAGTGAGAAACCCCAATCGGAAAATTCTGCTCAATATCCAGTGGAATCATATGAGCTGGTGGATTTCGCCAGGTTCAACGACACCATCCTGGAGGCCATCGCCGCCGGTAAGACATGGTCTCAGGATCCAATAGCGGTGACCCGGAAGTTCTTGAACTCCCCCGGAGCACATTCCGTGAATATTCTCCGCGAAGATGACCGCGGGGAAAGATCGGATTACACCACCATCATCATCGTGGAAGACGGTTACCAGGATGACTCGGTCCGAGGAATGTGGAACTGGTTTCGATTAGCGAGATCAACGGATGAAACCTGGCGCATCGTCAAGGTAAGGCGGGCCTATCGCTGTTGGAGAGGGCATCATCTGAACAGCTTCTCAAAGGAATTGTGTCCCTGAACGGTCGTTTCATGGACGAAGGCAAGTGGCCATGAGATCTTTTCTTGATGGCTATTAAACAAACAATCCATTTCTTTTCGAGAAAATATGACGAAAGACACCACAACCTCTGATAAAAAACTCGCTGAAGGGGAAAGCGACCACTTCCATGCCGGTCGTGTCATCACCATGGCGACCGTGCATTCTGTGCACGACACCTATACAGCATTTTTACCACCGCTGTTGCCCTCCTTCATCGCCAGGCTGGCTTTGACGAAAGCCGAAGCGGGATTGCTCAACGTTTTCATCACGGCTCCTTCTTTGATTCAACCAGCCATCGGCCACCTGTCCGATCGCTTTAATATGTGCTATTTGGTTATTCTGGCGCCGGCGATCACCGCCACCATGATGTGCCTGATAGGTGTGGCCCCGGGATACACTATGCTGGCTTTGCTCCTGTTGGTGGCAGGTTTCAGTTCGGCCGGGTTACACGCCGTTGGACCGGTGATGGCCGGCAGGTTGTCGGGACGCAGACTGGGTCGGGGGATGAGTTTGTGGATGGTGGGTGGTGAGCTGGGCCGGACGCTGGGACCCATTGTAGTCGTCACGGCGGTCATTCATGTGACCCTCAAGGGGGTGCCCTGGCTAATGGTCGGGGGGTGGGTGGCCTCCCTTGTTCTATTTCTGCGGACCAGGAGTGTTTCGGGAAATCCACGGGAAATTACCAGCAGTTTGCCCTGGCGTTCGGCGCTTCGGCGGATGAAAGGTGTCCTGTTGCCTCTGGGTGGTATCATTCTGCTGCGTGCTTTTATGCAAGCATCGCTCACATATTACCTGCCCACTTTTCTGATCGAGGAAGGTGAAGATCTCTGGTTCGCCGGGGTTTCGCTGACCTTGCTACAGGCAGCGGGTGTGGGGGGAGCTCTGCTGGGTGGTTCTATCAGCGACAGGCTGGGCCGCAGAACCGTTCTTCTGATCTCCATGACAGTGGCTCCGGTTCTTATGTTCGTTTTTCTTGCTTCGCACGCTTGGGTTCAGTTCTCAACTTTGCTGTTCCTGGGGTTCTTCATGATCTCTACCACCCCAGTGATGATGGCCTTGGTGCAGGAGAGCTTTCCGGAGAACAGGGCGCTGGCCAACGGAACGTATATGTTGATGAGTTTCGTGATCCGCTCGGGGGTCATCGTGCTGCTGGGGGCACTGAGCGACAAATTTGGATTGCGACAGGCTTATGGCGCCAGCGCGGTGATCATGCTTATAGGTATTCCGCTGGTGTTTATGTTGCCAAATGGGTGTTCAATATCCAGAAAGGTTTGAACTTCGACCAGATGATATGAAAGGAGAGCTACGAAATGGGTGGATTCCTGGTCCGCATGTTAATCAGTGCGCTGGGGCTTTGGGTCGCATCGGCCATTGTCCCCAACATGCAGATGAGAGGTGTGGGGACGTTGCTGGCCGCGGCGTTTCTGCTGGGATTGGTCAATGCCCTGGTGCGACCGGTGCTCATCTTTCTCACCCTGCCCCTAACCTTACTCACTCTGGGGTTGTTTCTGTTGGTCATCAACGCAGCGATGCTCGGGCTGGTGGCCTGGCTTTTGCCTGGATTCAACCTGGGCGGTTTCTTCTCGGCGTTGTTCGGGTGGCTCATCGTGAGCATTGTTGGCCTGTGCGCTTCACGTTTTATCGGAGTATCATGATTAAAGATCCAAAACCTCGCCGGCGAATCCATATGAACAGTGTCATTCGCCGGATTTGTCAATAGAGTGCCTTTGCAATAAACGAAGAAAAGCGCTATGTGCTATGGAATACAAGATCAAATGGAGATGGTTTACAGGGACAGGTGATTCATTACAACCCGTCTCTGCCATCGCGCGAAAAAGGTGAAACTGCATGCGTTTTACCAAGTATCAGGCTCTGGGCAACGACTATATCGTGGTTGAGGAGAAAGAGCCGGGGAGTTCTCTAAAGCCCGGACAGATCAGGCGCATCTGCGATCGCCATTACGGAGTGGGCTCGGATGGCATTCTGCTTCGCCAGCCCGAGAGCAAGGGCGGTAACTTCTCCCTGCGGATATTCAACCCGGATGGAACGGAGGCGGAAAAGAGCGGCAACGGCCTGCGGATTTTCTCCCGTTATCTATGGGACAGGGGGGAGGTCGGCGAGGCCCCGTTCAAGGTGGAAACGCCGGGCGGGACAGTCACCTGCCAAATTCTAGCCGGGGGTACTCAGGTGGCCGTTGACATGGGCCAGGCCATCTTCGACAGCGCCCGGATCCCCGTTCGCTGGACTGCCGCGAGAAGTCCTCCAGGAACCTCTGGAGATCGCCGGCAAAACCCTGGAGATCTCAGCCGTTTCCATGGGGAATCCTCACTGCATCGTGCATCGCGAACATGTTTCGGAGGAAGAGGCGAAGAGCCTTGGCCCTCTGGTCGAGAGCCACCAGCTGTTCCCAAAGCGGACGAACGTGCAGTTCATGGAGGTTCTCGACAGAGAGAATATCAAGATCGAGATCTGGGAACGAGGAGTGGGCTACACCCTTGCTTCGGGCACCAGCAGCTGTGCGGTCTCCGCTGTTGCACGGTGTCTGGATCTATGTGGTTCGCAGGTGACGGTGCACATGCCCGGCGGAGAGCTCAAGATAGAGATTGGGGATGGTTACGAGATGCGGATGACCGGGCCTGTGGGGAAGGTGTTTGAGGGGGAGGTGAAAGAGGAGTTTCTGAGTCTGAGAGACGTCTCTTGACAAAGTACATAGCGAATGATAGATGGGTAGAGGCGAAAGAGGAGATTGGGCCATCGCAAAGGGCATTCTTTGTTGGTTTTATTACGGGGCAGTACTTTTCCCTTGACATATTTAGACTTTTTTTATATAATACGACACCTTGGAAGGTGTGAAGAATACCTCTCCAGCTCGGCGAATGAATCTAGGCAAGTTTGAGGAACAAATAGCTGAGGAAAACCTGTTAATGAAGTGGTGCCACTTATATGCCGCTCTTTCCATCACTTTGCTCACTTCTTGCAACCAAAGCAACGAGCTCTCCCAGCCATTTGAGGAGCTTTCCTTTGTGGTGGACAAGTCCCTTTTGGGTCCTTCCTTCACGGATTCAACCCTGGGATTTTCATTTCATCCGCCCATGGGCTGGGAACAAGTGCACGATACGACCATGGTGAAGGCCCGGGAGGCGCTCTCTGATATCATTGGACAGGAAAGCGACATCCCGGTGAGTCCTCTCCGTTTTTTCATCAGCTTAGAGAAAGGCAGTTCCTGCGTCCTGTCCCGGTTATCGGGGTTGGATTTGAGCGGACAGGTTCAGGGTTCATTGGAAGAGTACGAATCACGGCTCAGAGGCAAATTTACCGGCGCAAACGTCAAGAAGGGCGCATTTCGAATCGATGGTCTGAAGGTCTTTCAGTTCCTCGTCACCGATGACCAGCGAGTCATATTTAAATTAATGTGTTGTGGGTCCCAAAAGCAGAATTTTCAGGTCGATTATGTCGTGCCCCGTTCCGTCTATCGCCAGCAAATAAAGGCTATTGAGTCTTCCATCGGTTCTTTCCGATTGCTTCATTAAAGAGAGGAGGTGAACATGTTCAGGCGAGCGGCATTAGTTGGTTTTTTGTTTCTTTTCACGCTGTCCCTTGTGGGATGTGCGGCTCACATTCACAAAGTGGGCGACGGCTCCCAGGGGGACGAGATGACAATACAACGCCAGTGGTACGTTCTGTGGGGATTGGTGCCCATCAATGACGTGGATACGGAACAGATGGCTGCAGGCGCAAAAGATTATCAGATCGTAACTGAACAGTCTGCGTTGGACTTCGTCATCAACATCTTTACGGGAATTGTCAGTGTCACCTCTCGCACCGTAACTGTCAGTAAGTAAACGTGTTGTATCCCATCATACGGATGTCGGTGGAAGACTAATGGTCCTAATGGAGATATTTTTTGTCATTAATTTGAAGGAAGGTAATTGTTTTGCCCATAAGGCGGGAAATAAATTCAAAATTATCCCTTGACAATCTTAAATAACATATTATATTAGTAACTTTAGCTGGTGTAGCTCAGGTGGTAGAGCAGCTGATTTGTAATCAGCAGGTCGGGGGTTCGAATCCCTTCGCCAGCTCCATTTTTATATAACATATATTTTCTGGGGGAGGTTCCCGAGTGGCCAAAGGGAACAGACTGTAAATCTGTCGGCGAAGCCTTCGGAGGTTCGAATCCTCCCCTCCCCATCAGATAGATTTTCCTGCGTTTGCTTTTAGCTGACGGCTCATCGAAAGGGCTTTGAGCGGGAATAGCTCAGTTGGCTAGAGCGTCAGCCTTCCAAGCTGAGGGTCGCGGGTTCGAATCCCGTTTCCCGCTCCATTTTTTATAGATAATTTGGAGTAGGCGCTGGGAAAAGAGGGGTATCTATATAGTTAGGTATAGGGAAATGCTTGCCCACGTAGCTCAGTCGGTAGAGCACATCCTTGGTAAGGATGAGGTCACCGGTTCAATCCCGGTCGTGGGCTCTGAGCTAAGCATTTTAAAAAAGATCATTTGGCAAGATATTTTCAAGATAAGTTTTTAGAATAACCCTGTTTTGTTTAAAGGGGGATAGAGAGATGCCGAAGGAGAAGTTTGAGCGAACGAAGCCGCATGTTAATGTGGGTACGATAGGGCATGTGGATCATGGGAAGACGACGTTGACTGCGGCGATAACGTTGATATTGAGTCGTAAGGGTTTTGCGGATCAGCGGACGTTTGATAGTATAGATAATGCGCCAGAGGAGCGGGAGCGTGGTTTGACGATAGCGGTGGCGCATGTGGAGTATGAGACGGAGAAGCGTCATTATGCGCATGTGGATTGTCCTGGTCATGCGGATTATGTGAAGAATATGATTACGGGTGCGGCGCAGATGGATGGTGCGATATTGGTGGTGAGTGCGGCGGATGGGCCGATGCCGCAGACGCGGGAGCATATTTTGTTGGCTCGTCAGGTGAATGTGCCGTACATCGTGGTATATTTGAACAAGGTAGATCAGGTGGATGATCCGGAGTTATTGGAGTTGGTGGAGTTGGAGGTTCGGGAGTTATTGAGTAAGTATGAGTTTCCTGGTGATGAGATACCGGTGGTGTGTGGTAGTGCGTTGCAGGCGATGACGGAGGCGTTGAAGCCGGATGTGGAGGATAGTGAGGCGTTTAAGAGTATATATGAGTTATTGGATGCGGTGGACACGTATATACCGTTACCGGAGCGTGATATAGACAAGCCTTTTTTGTTGCCGGTGGAGGATGTGTTTACGATAACGGGTCGTGGGACGGTGGGAACGGGGCGTATAGAGCGTGGTATTATTCGGGTGGGTGAAGAGGTGGAGATAGTGGGTATGCGGGAGACGCGTAAGACGGTGGTGACGGGTGTGGAGATGTTTCGTAAGTTATTGGATCAGGGTCAGGCGGGAGATAATGTTGGTGTGTTGTTGCGTGGTGTGGATAAGGATTCGTTGGAGCGGGGGATGGTGTTGGCCAAGCCGGGTAGTATTACGCCGCATACGAAGTTTAAGGGTGAGATGTATGTGTTGACCAAGGAGGAGGGTGGTCGTCACACGCCGTTTTTCAATGGTTATCGGCCGCAGTTTTATTTTCGGACTACGGATGTGACTGGGAAGGTGAAGTTGCCGGATGGTGTGGAGATGGTGATGCCTGGTGACAATACGCGGTTGGAGGTGGAGTTGATCACGCCCATAGCGATGGAGAAGGAGTTGCGGTTTGCCATACGTGAGGGCGGTCGCACAGTCGGTGCCGGCGTAGTCTCCGAGATCATCGAATAAATAGACACTGGCGTAGAATAAATCTGAGGTGAATGGAAAAATGCGAGAGCTGGTTATTCTGGCGTGTACAAAATGCAAAAGGCGAAATTACACCACAAAGAAGAACAAGCGTAAGCACCAGGACAGGGTGGAATACACTAAATACTGTAGATTCTGTGACAAGCACACAGCTCACCGGGAAACTAGATAGGGTTTTCCAAACCCTTAGAAATATTTTTTAGTAAAATTACATCACAGGCCTGTAGCTCTAACGGCTAGAGCACCGGACTCCAAATCCGGGTGTTGTGGGTTCGAATCCCTCCAGGCCTGCCATATTTTGCTTTGCACTGGACGTGGTACCCAAGAAGAAAAGGCATTTTTGGGCGAGATAATTCCTAAAAGAGCGGGGTTTTTTTATGAGCTTGGGCAAGTTTTTTCAGTTTCTGAAAGAGGTTAAGGTTGAGCTAATGAAGGTGACCTGGCCGAATAGAGGGGAATTAATTGGTTCAACTGTTATTGTAGTTGTTCTTTCCATGATTATGGCCGTCTACGTGGGCTTCCTCGACTTTATTCTCTCCAGTCTTTTCGGTCGTATCATCAGATAAAAAATTAGGACCTGTAAATTGGTGTCCACCTGAGGTAAACAATAGTGGAAAAGAAGTGGTATGTCGTTCATACTTACTCAGGACATGAGAAAAAAGTCAAGCGATACCTGGAAAACGCTATAGTAAACCAGGAGTTTGAGGATAAGATCGCTGATGTGTTAGTTCCCATAGAGGAAGTGGTGGAGATGAAAGGTGGGAAACGAATAGTCTCTGACCGGAAGTTTCTGCCCAGCTATATTCTTGTACAGATGGAGCTTACGCGCGACACCATGGCTCTGGTAACTTCGACCCCCGGAGTTACCAGCTTTGTGAGCTCTGGAGCGTACCCGCAGCCGCTTAGTGAAAAGGAGGTTCAGAGAATCCAAGGTCAGATGGAACACGGACGATCCAAGAAATCCGCCGAGGTTCCCTTTCGTGCCGGTGATGCCGTTAAAGTGATTGATGGACCTTTCAACGATTTCTCGGGTGTTGTTAACGAGGTAAACGTAGAGCGAGAGAAATTAAAGGTTATGGTGAGCATATTTGGACGTTCTACGCCGGTGGAGCTTGATTTTCTACAGGTTAAAAGTCTCTAAACATCAAGTACATCTCAAGAAGCAGGTTGAAAAATGGCTAAAAAAATTAAGGGAACCATCAAGTTGCAAATTCTCGCGGGCAAAGCCAGCCCGGCCCCCCCCGTGGGTCCCGCTTTAGGGCAGCATGGTGTGAACATCATGGAATTTTGTAAGTCATTCAACTCCAGAACCAAGAAGCAGGAGGGTTTGAAAATACCTGTGGTGATAAGCGTTTATGGAGACAGAACCTTTTCGTTTATAACCAAAACACCGCCTGCCGCCGTTTTGTTGAAAAAAGCCGCTGGTCTGGAGAAGGCTTCGGGAGAGCCCAATCGGGAGAAGGTCGGAAAAGTAACCCAGCAGCAGCTGAGGGAAATAGCTGAGTTGAAGAAACCAGATCTAAACGCGGCAGATGTCGAAGCTGCCATGAGAATGATTGCTGGCACAGCGCGCAGCATGGGAATTGAGGTAATTAACTGATCTTGTGGGGAAGGGTACAGATGAAACACGGAAAGAAGTACACAGAGTCGCTAGGGAAAATTGATCGAGACCAGAAATATTCCCTCCAAGAAGCATTGAATATGATTAAAGAGATGGCTGTGGCGAAGTTCGATGAGACGATTGAACTATCTGTCCGTCTCGGTGTGGACCCAAAACGTGCTGATCAGGTAGTGAGGGGAACAGTTATTTTGCCTCACGGGACCGGTAAGAAGGTTAAGGTTCTTGTTTTGGCCAAGGGGGAAAAAGAAAAAGAGGCGGAGCTCGCCGGGGCGGATTATTATGGCTCAGAAGAGTATGTGGAAAAAATCTCTCAGGGATGGACCGATGTGGATGTGGTTATTGCGACCCCGGATATGATGGGGATGGTGGGGAAGCTGGGTCGGATTCTGGGGCCTAGAGGATTGATGCCGAATCCCAAGAGCGGCACGGTGACCTTTGAAGTGGAGAAGGCGGTCAAGGAGGTAAAAGCGGGCAAGATTGAGTATCGCGTTGACAAAACTGGGATTCTTCACGTTCCCATCGGAAAGAAGTCTTTCGAAGTGGGAAAATTGGTGGATAACGCCATCGTTTTTTTCCAGGCTGTTTTGAAGGCAAAACCTTCTGCGGCAAAAGGGCAATATTTGCACAGCATCGTCGTTTCCTCAACCATGGGTCCGGGAATCAAGCTGGACATTAATGAGCTAGTTAAACTTGCAAAATAAGCCTGTACCGGGAGTTGAAGATATGGCTCGCCCAGAAAAAGTTGCTGTTGTCGATGAAATTGCAGAAAAGATAAAACGCACCCAGAGCCTTTTCCTCACTGATTTTACTGGGCTGGATGTGGAGTCCATTAACGAGCTGAGGCTTATCCTGCGCGAAAAGTCGGTGGAGTATCTGGTTGTTAAAAATACGCTGGCCAGTCTGGCGGTGGATAAGGCTGGATACGGAGGGTTAAAGCCATATCTTATTGGTCCAACCGCCATAGCCTTTGGATTCGAGGATCCTGCGCTGCCAGCCAAGTTACTAAGCCGTTTTGCGCAGAAGACGGGAAAACCATCTGTTAAGGCGATCCTCTTTGAAGGTCAGCTCTTTGAAAAAGATGCCATGGATCGGCTGAAAAATATCCCATCACACGAGGAGTTACTGACCCAGATGGTCAGCAGCATAAAAGCACCTATTACTCAGACCGTGATGGTTCTCGCCAATCTGCTGAGAAATTTTGTCGGCCTTATCGAGGCTATCTCAAAGAAAAAGGGCGAAAACGAGAAGGTGGTTGTTGAGGGGAAGGCTGAGGAGGTAAAGGAAGAATCGCAGAAATCGGCTGTGGAGGTGAAGCCCGGGCCGGCGGAGACAAAAAGCGTGGCTGAGAAGCCCTCTGAGGAGAAATCTGCGGAGGAGAAAACTGATATAGATAAAGCGAAGCCGGCTGAACCCCAGGAGCAGAATGAAGATCAACCGGTAGAGACTGAACCGGATAATGAGAAACAGCAAGAAAACTAAGAACCCTTTATGGAGGTGAAGGTTTTATGGCGACAACGAAAAAGAGCAACGCCGAAAAGGTCATCGAGGGTATTGAGAAGATGACGGTCCTCGAGCTGGCGGATTTAGTTAAGCAGCTGGAGGAAAAGTTTGGAGTGACAGCAGCGGCACCGATGATGGCTCAGGCTATGGCACCGGCAGCTGGCGAGGGTGGAGGTGCTGCCGAAGCTGCCGAGGAGCAAACGGAATTCGACGTGATTCTCTCCGCAATTGGTGATAAGAAGATCCAGGTGATTAAGGTGGTTAGAGCTCTTACCGGTTTGGGCCTCAAAGAGGCTAAAGAGGTGGTGGATACTGCTCCGAAGCCTGTTAAGGAAGCCGTGTCCAAGGAGGAGGCGGAAGAGGCGAAGGCTCAGCTGGAAGAGGTCGGAGCTACTATAGAAATCAAGTAAATCGAAGGAGCGTGTTGCTAAGTGCGCTATGAGATTAATAAGATGAAGGTGCGGAGTTTTTCCAAGATTCCCTCCATCATTGACATTCCGAATCTCCTGGACATCCAGCTAAAGTCC
>CBDUWG010000028.1:0-9905 GCA_965370845.1 uncultured bacterium | reverse complement strand
CCGAGGAAGAGACCGAGGAAGAGACCGAGGAAGAGAAAAAAGAAGATTCATGAGACATTGGGGCGTCGTCAAGTGGTAAGACTCAGGACTTTGGATCCTGCATCGGAGGTTCGAATCCTCCCGCCCCAGCCACATCGGGATGGGAGCCTAACGAAACATATTCCGTCTTAGATACTCAGTCGTAATTCCAACAGTCGATCCCCCTCGTCAGAGGAGGGGTGTGAGACAACTCCACCCAGCGATCAGCTGGGTGGACGTTTATTGGAGACAATTGGAGATGTCTCATGAAGGATGAGTTGAAGCTATTCTGTGGTAACTCCAACCGACCGCTGGCGGAGAAAATCAGCGATTATCTCAAGATACCCCTTTCTCGGGCCGCTGTGGACAGGTTCAGCGATGGGGAGGTCTCCGTGAAGATCGGGGAGAACGTACGGGGCGCGGACATCTTCATCATCCAGTCCACTCACGCTCCGGCCGAGCATCTTCTGGAGCTTCTGATCATGCTGGACGCGGCCAAACGGGCCTCAGCCCGGAGGGTCACCGCTGTGATCCCGTATTTCGGCTACGCCCGTCAGGACAGAAAGGATCAGCCGCGGGTGCCCATCACCGCCAAGCTGGTGGCCAACCTTCTCTCGATCGCCGGAGCCAACCGGGTTTTGACCATGGACCTGCACGCCTCTCAGATCCAGGGCTTTTTTGATATTCCCCTGGATCATCTGCTCGCCGCCCCCGTGTTTATCAGACATGTGCAGCGGCGAAAGCTCTCCAATCTAGTTCTGGTCGCTCCCGATCCGGGCAGTATCCCCATTACCCGACACTTCGCCCAGAAGCTGAAAACTTCGCTGGCCTTCATCGATAAACGCCGCCCGGAAACGGACAAGATCGAGGTGATGAACGTGATCGGGAAGGTGGACGGGAAGAACATCATCATCCAAGATGACATGATCAACACCGCGAGCACCCTGACGAAAGGGGCGCAGGCTCTCAGTGAGAGGGGAGGCAAGGAGATTTTCGCCTACTGCACCCATCCTGTGCTCTCCGGCCCGGCCATCGAAAATGTTGCCAACTCGCCCATCACCAAGGTCATCGTCACCGACACCATCCCTCTCCGGACGGAGGCCAAAAACGGCGACTTTGAGGTGGTCTCGGTGGCAGAGCTCTTCGGAGAGGCCATTCGTCGCATTCATCAAGAGGAGTCGGTGACATCACTCTTTGATTGAGGGTTCGGCCTTTATACGCAGGAGGATCTCAGAATGGCACAAGTTATACTGGAAGTTGAAAAACGTGAGTCGCAGGGAAAGGGGCCGGCCAAAAGGCTACGAACTGAGGGGAAAATCCCGGCCATCTTTTACGGCCACGGAGAGGAACCCATCTCCCTGACCATAGACGCCAAGATGCTTCACAACATATTGCATGCCCATGCTGCGGAAAATATCATCTTCGACGTTAAAATACCAGGGCAAAAGAACCTCCTCAAGGCCATTATCCGCGAGGTCCAGCACCACCCGGTACGGGGCGACATCCTCCACCTGGATCTTTTACACATCTCCATGAAGAAGAAGCTGCACGTCTCAGTGCCCATAGTCCTGGTCGGGTCTCCCGTGGGAGTCATGACAAAAGGCGGCATACTTCAGCACATTCTTCACGAGCTGGAGATCGAATGTCTGCCCGGGGAAATCCCGGAGCATATCGAGGTGGACGTGACCGATCTGGACGTAGGCGATTCCATTCACTTACGGGACCTTTCCCTGGAGAAAGTGAACATCCTCACCGATGCACAACGCTCTATAGCCACCGTCGTTCCTCCCACCGTGATCACGGCTCCTGTCGTAGAGGAGGAGGAACTCGTCGAGGAGGAGGGACTGGAGGAACCGGAGCTGATCGAGAAGGAGCGCAAGGAGGAAGAGAAAGAGGGAGAGGGGAAGAAGAAAGAGGAGGAACAGAAGTAAGTTGCAACTGGCATTGGGTCTGGGCAATCCGGGAGAGAGATACGCTCGCACCCGGCATAATCTGGGGTTTCGAGTGGTGGACCTCCTGGCCGACCGTCTGGGAATCTCCTTTGAGACCCATGAGGATCGTTATCTCATCGGGCTGGGCTTTCTGGAAGATGCGCAGATCGCCCTGGTCAAACCCCTCACCTATATGAACGAAAGCGGACGGGCAGCCATCAGCCTGACAGAAGGCTATCAGGTTGATCTCGACAGGCTGCTCGTCATTTGTGATGATACGAATCTGCCCCTGGGAAAGATTCGCCTCCGTCGCGGCGGATCTGATGGCGGACACCGCGGGCTGGAATCGGTCATCTATCACCTGGCCTCGGAGGATTTCCCCCGTCTTAGGATGGGAATCGGGCCCTTGCCCGAGAATCAGGACATGGTCACCTTCGTCCTGGCCGATTTTGAGCCGGAGGAGGAGATACTGGTAACCCAGATGGTCCAGGGGGCGGCCGAGGCGGCCATTTGTTTTCTGCAGGATGGCATCGAGGATGCCATGAATAGATACAACGCCTGACACACCGTTTGGCGGAAACCCACCTCCATTAAGGGGGTAACCCTCTTGAAAAGGAGCGAGTGACCATGGGGCTCCGTATGCCTCTGGTGGCCGGGGTTGTGGCCATGATTTTTGTCCTCTACCTGGTGATCTGGATCAAAAAAAAGAGCCCGGGCAGCGACAGGATGAAGAGCATCTCCATGGCCATCCAGGAGGGAGCCAAGGCCTTTTTGTTTAGGGAGTACAAGACCGTTTTTCTGGTGGTGCTGGTCATCGCCGTGGCCATCTCCTTCACAAGCTTAGGGTGGCACACAGGCGTCAGCTTCGCCTTTGGCGCTCTGGTCTCCGCCCTGGCCGGATACCTGGGTATGCGCATTGCCACCCAGTCCAACGCACGCACCACCCATGCTGCTCAGACCGGTCTGAACAAAGCATTGGGCGTGGCCATCTCCGGCGGTGCAGTGATGGGCCTCAGCGTGGTGGGCCTGGCCCTTTTGGGGCTGGTGGCCGTCATCTTTGCCTTTGCCCGATCGGGCATCACTCCCGATAACGTGATGGTTATCAACGGCTACGCCATGGGAGCCAGTCTGATGGCTCTGTTCGCCCGATCGGGGGGTGGGATCTTCACCAAAGGGGCGGATATGGGCGCGGACCTGGTGGGCAAGGTGGAGGCCGGCATCCCCGAAGATGACCCGCGCAATCCAGCGGTGATCGCCGACAATGTGGGCGACAACGTGGGCGATGTGGCCGGATTGGGATCGGATCTTCTGGAGTCCTACGTGGAGTCCATCATCGCCTCCATGGCCATCGCGGCCACCTTTGCCACCCTGGTTACCCCAAACGCCGCGCTCATCTCCAGCAAGCTCATTTTCCTGCCCATTTACGTGGCCAGCGCCGGCGTCATCGCCTCCATCCTGGGCGTGGCCTTTATCCGTATCCTTGGTCGATTCAATCCCCAGTCAGCTCTTCTGGCGGGAACCTATATCAGCGCGGGCTTGACCGCCCTGGCCTCCTATTTGATCGTCAACAGGCTGGGCATCGAGTTCGCCGGCTACAGCAAGCTGGGCCCTTTCTGGGCCATCTTGTCCGGACTGATCTCCGGGGTCATCGTGGGCCTGACCTTAGAGTTTTTCACCTCCTCGAAATACGGTCCTGTGCGCGATCTGGCCCATAGCGCCCAGTCAGGACCGGCCATCTCCGTCACCAACGGAATGGCCGTGGGCATGCGCAGCACCGCCCTACCCGTCCTGGTATTGGCTGCAACCGTGCTGGTAGCCCACCAGATGGCTGGCATGTACGGGGTGGCTATGGCGGCGGTGGGCATGTTGGCCACCACGGGCATGGTGGTGGCTGTGGACTCTTACGGTCCCATTGCCGATAACGCCGGCGGCATCGCCGAGATGGCCAGTCTGCCCCCGGAGGTCCGCAAGATCACCGACCACCTGGATTCTGTGGGGAACACCACAGCGGCCATCGGCAAGGGGTTCGCCATTGGATCGGCGGCACTCGCCGCCATCGGACTGCTCTCGGCATACATGAAGATCTCCCACGTGGAAGTAGCCAAGCTGTCTCTGACCGAGCCGAAGGTGGTGGCCGGTCTGCTCATCGGGGGCATGCTGCCCTATCTGTTCTCCTCTATGCTGTTCAAGGCGGTGGCCAAATCTGCCTTCCAGCTCATCGAGGAGGTACGCCGGCAGTTCCGGGAAATCCCCGGCCTCATGGAGGGCACCGCCATGCCCGACTCGGCCACGTGCGTGGACATCTGTACCAAAGGAGCCTTGCAGGGGATGATGTTGCCTGGTCTGCTGGCTATACTGGTCCCGGTGACCGTTGGATTCGCCCTGGGACCCGTGGTACTCAGTGGCGTTTTGGTGGGAGCCATCGTCAGCGGGGTGATGTTGGGCATCCAGACAGCCAACAGTGGCGGGGCTATGGATAACGCCAAAAAATGGATCGAGGAGGGGAACCTGGGGGGCAAAGGCTCAGACACCCACAAAGCGGCAGTGGTGGGTGACACCGTGGGAGATCCTCTTAAGGACACCGTGGGACCATCCATCAATATCCTGATCAAGCTCATGTCGGTCATCTCCCTGGTTCTCGCTCCCCTGTTCATTCGCTGAGAGGTGGGGAAGCCGACGACCAGATTGGTCAGGAGATTTGATCTAAAGGAAGCGGTCCTTTATGAAGCTGGGGATCATCGGGTTGCCCAATGTGGGCAAATCCACTCTGTTCAATGCCCTGACCAAGGGCCACGCCCCGGCCAGCAATTACCCTTTCACGACCATCGATCAGAACGTGGGGGTGGCCATTGTTCCCGATGAGCGGCTGCAGAGATTGGGCCAGATTCTCCAGCCGCCCAAGCTGACACCGACGCACATCGAGTTTGTGGACATCGCCGGTCTGGTCAAGGGAGCCAGCCACGGGGAGGGGCTGGGCAACCAGTTCCTGGGCCATATCCGCAATGTGGATGCCATCGTGCACGTGGTTCGCTGCTTCGAGGACAGGAACGTCGCCCACACCGATGGCACCGTCAATCCGCTACGCGACATCGAGGTGGTGGAGACGGAGTTGATACTGGCCGATCTGGAGATGGTGGAGCGTCGCCTTTCCAAGACACGAAAGCTGTTGAAAACAGGTCAGGCCGAGACCAAAAAGGAAATAGATCTGCTGGAGAGAATTCAGCAAACTCTGGAGGGCGGCAAACTGGCGGAAAGTATGTCTCTGAACCAGATGGACCTGGAACGCCTGGGCGACCTCCAGCTGTTGACCATCAGACCTCAATTCTACGTGTCCAACATCGATGAGCAGGCCATCGCCGAGGGAAATAACTATTCCCGGACGGTGGCCGAGCACGCCGCTACTATCCAGAGGAAGACGGTCAACGTCTCCTCGAAGCTGGAAAGCGAGTTGACCGACCTCTCCCCCGACGAGGCCAGGGAGTTTTTGAAAAGCTATGGAGTCGCCGAGTCGAGCCTGGAGAAGGTCATCAAGGTAGGCTACCGGCTGCTGGATCTAATCACCTTCTACACCATCGCCGGAGAAAATGAGGTCCGGGCTTGGACTCTGAAGCGAGGCCAGAAGGCACCGGAAGCCGCCGGCCAGGTCCACTCCGACATGGAAAAGGGTTTCATCCGGGCGGAGATGATGAAATTCGAGGATCTGGAGAGGTACGGCTCAGAGCACACGGTTCGCGAACATGGCTTGCTGGTCATAGAGGGTAAGGACTACGTTGTCCAGGACGGCGATGTACTGACCATTAAATTTCGCGACGGATGAGCGCAGCACAAAGCGTTCATCCTAATTCTCAAAAGAAGGTGGGCGCAGGATGGCGTCCACCAGGACTGTCCCTGCTCCGGCTGAGGGCTGGGGCCTTTCTTCTGACGTCCAAAGGGAGGTTATGAACCATGAATTTTTATGAAACCATCTTCATTCTGGACGCTCCGTCGGATGCCATCGACGCTGAGATCAAGAAGGTAACAGATCTGATCACTGCCAACAAGGGCGAGGTGGTCAGCGTCGACCGTTGGGGCATGAAGAAGCTGGCCTACGAGATCAAACGGAAAGGGCAGGGTTTTTATACCTGCGTGTACTTCAAAGGTGAGGCGGATCTGCCCGCCAAGCTGGAACATTACTACAAACTGAACGAGTCCTACCTGCGATATCTGACCGTGGTCTCCATTCACACAGCGGAAGAAATTGCCGCCCGGGCCAAGAGGACTGAGGCCGAGACTCAACCCTCTGCACGGGCAGTCAGGGAGTCTGCGCCGACAGAAACAACAGCTAAAGAAACGACGCCCGTCCCTGAAGCGGAAAAACCCGAAGAAGCCGTGACTGCCCCTGAGGCGAAAGAAGCCGTGGAGGCAACTGTCGAGGCCGAAGCGGTTGAGCCGGCGGCAGAGAAACTTGAGCAGACACCTCCGCAGACCGAAGACGCCGAACCGCTGCCGGTAATACCCGAGGAAAAGCCCGAGGAAGTCGAGACTTCTGAACCATCAGAGGAAGTCGAGGCTCCTGAACCACCAAAGGAGGAGCCCGAGGAAACACCCGCAGAGGTCGAGACGGCAGTCGAAACGGCAACAGAACTGTCTGAAGCAACTCCCGCAGAGGCCGAAACCACCGCAGTGCAGGAGGAACAACTCGAAGAGGCTCCAGTAGAGGAGGCCGAGGAAAAGGCTCAGCCGGCAGAGGAGTCCGAAAAACAGACAGCGGAACTCCCCACCGATGAGCAATCTGAGGCTAAGGAAGAGGAAACTGACCAAAAGATCCTCACAGACGTGGAGCCGGAGGAACCCCCGGTCACGGAAGAAGATGCTAAAAAAGAAAAGGAGAAGGACAGCTCACCATCGTCCGAGTGATAGCTCCGTTCACTGACCGTTTATATCCGGGAGGGCAACAGAATGCGGGAATTCAAATTTAGCACAGGAAGAAGAAAGAAAATCTGCCGATTCTGCGAGGCCAAAATCGGCCAGATTGATTATAAGGACGACAAACGGCTGCGCAGGTTTCAGACTGAGCGGGGCAAAATCGTCCCGCGAAGGATCTCCGGAACTTGCGCACGGCATCAAAGACAGTTGACCACGGCCATCAAAAGAGCCCGGCATCTCGCGCTATTGCCGTACACCGCAGAAATTTATCGATAGACTCTGGAGCTAACGCTATGAAAATCATTCTCAGAGAGGATGTGGAACGCCTCGGTGAACGCGGGAAAATCATCACGGTGAAGGATGGGTATGCCCGAAACTACCTGATCCCCCAGAAGCTCGCGCTCCTGGCCACCCCCGGTAATATGAAGACGTTCGAGGAAGAGAAAAAGCAGCGAGATGTGCGCGGGAACAAGACCCATCGCCTGGCCGATCAACTGGCCAAAAAGCTGAAATCGGTCTCCATTACCGCCGCGGTGTCGGTGGGAGAAGAAGACCGTGTTTTCGGCTCTGTCACTGCGCAAACGATCTCGAACTTGCTGAAGGACAAGGGATTTGATATTGACAAGAAAAAGATCCTGTTGGAGGAACCGATCAAGGCGCTGGGCGTTTACACCGTCCTTCTCAAACTGCACCAGGATGTGCAGGGAAAAGTGAAGGTTTGGGTGGTTAAAGAATAGGGGGCCCCCTGCACCATCTCCCCGCCAGAGATTAGAGATCAGGGATCACGCCCCTCAACCCAGCAGGATTCGAGGGGTCAAGGGTTCGAGGGACCCAACACTGCCACCCAGTAGAAAGAATCATAAATCGTAATAAAAAAGGCCCTCTTGAAATCTCAGGAGGGCCTTGGTCTATCAGACGATTTCGGTTATTCTTTAGCCGAACCACCGAGTCCTGGCCATGACAAAGGTCCTCTTAACCCTGGGAATCCTGCTCATCCTGGTCGATCTATACGAACACCTCTGGCTGAGCAGAGGCCGGCGCCCTGCGGACCAGGCTTCGGATGGACACCTTTTCCGGCTGTTCGGAATCCGCATATACAAAGCCTACCTGGGCGTGATCCTGGCGATACTGGGATTGCTGCTCAGGTAGGTTTTTTCCATCCACCCCCCTATAGCCTCACAGGAAAAGGGTTTCAAGAATACCAGTATGTAGTGACCCCCTCAGGCACCCCTCCTTTTGCCACCACAACCGCTTAGAGAATCTGACTTGCCGGGTTTTTCCTCATACCCTAACTGCACCTAACATCTAACCCCTAACCCCTGGTGGGGCCGGGCGTAGGGAAGCACCCTTGGGGAGGAGATGCGGGGAACGGGCCCCGGGCGGTGGCCTGGTGGCGGAGCGGAAGAAACTGACGGGGGAAGATTTGGGCTGCGGCGAGGTGTCGGATCACAGATGCGTGACAGGGGGCCCCAAGATCTCCCCCCCGGTCAGTTTTTAGATGCGATGGATAAGAGAGGCAAGTTGTGTGCCAGACAAATTGGAATTCATTGAAACGGTATAACCCGCGGATTTCCTGACAGTTGCCTCGATTCGAATTCCGCGGGCCGCCCACCGGATCAGCTCTGCAGTTGATACAACGGTGCACTCATCGGCGAAGAAAGCGCATAATCTGCAGATGCTGACGATCTTAGGCCGCGATTGAAAGTATTTTCCAAACGGGTACATTGTACCCTTTTTCGCACAAAAGAACCTCCCCGGGGATAACTTGCGGAGAGGTTCTTGAAAAAAGCTCTGTGAGAGAGCCCGACTTTCGGCCGGCCCTCACGCCTTTCCGGGGAAAAAGCCGGCCCTTTTCTGCGGGGTGAACAGACCATAGATCCCGCCGGTGTGCAGAAAGAGAATCCTCTCCCCTTTCCTGAAACGGCCCTGACGAATCTGATCGGCCAGGCCGAAGATAGCCTTGCCCGTGTATACGGGGTCCAGAAATATTCCCTCCCCCCTGGCCACGGTGCGGATGAGCTCCAGCTCCTCCGGACGGCTCAGGGCGTATCCCCGGCCAACATATCCGTCCACAAGGATGATCTCATCGGGCGCGATCCGGACGGACAAATCATATTTCTCGATGGTCTCGGTCACCAGCCGGCCGATGAGCCCCTGGAAGTGCTGCGCCGTCTGGCAGACGTTGAACCCCACCATTCGAGCCCCCAGATCGCTCAGCTTCCCTCCCAGCAGCAGACCGGCCAGGGTCCCCCCCGAGCCCACGGCACAGACGATGACGTCCACCTGCAGATTCATCTGCTCCAATTGGTCCCGGATCTCACCGCTGGCCCGGATATAGCCCCACACCCCAATGGGATTGGATCCGCCCTCGGGAATAATATACGGGCGACGCCCCTGCTCGCGAAGCTCCCCGGCTACCTGCTCCATGATCTGCTCGATCCGCAGGGCATATTGCTCCCCGGTAACCAGCCGGATATCGGCCCCCACCAGCTTGTCCAGAAAGACGTTGCCGTCGTATGGAACCTCCCTTTCCCCTCGTAAGACCAGAACCGATCTCATCCCGTTCTGGACAGCGGCTATTGCCGTGGCCCGGGCGTGGTTGGACTGGATACCCCCGCAGGTGATCAGGGTATCGGCGTTTTCCTCGATGGCATCGGCCAGCAGATATTCCAGCTTACGCACCTTGTTGCCGGACAGGCCGCTGCCGGTCAGATCATCCCGCTTGACATATATCTCGGGACCGTCCAGCAGAGCAGTCAGTTTGTCCAGCTTGTGGATGGGAGTGGGCAGATGGGCCAGGGAGATCCATTTGGGTTCGTTTTGTAACATGGTCGGGATCCTCGTTATCAAGAAAGAACATCTTCGTAGATCGTGTTGCTGGACAACAGAATCGTTGAATCACTTTCGTTCTTTTTGAAGGGGGAGGCTTCCCCCTCGTCCTCCCAACCTGTTGCTCCCTTGGGTCGCAACCCACCGCCCTAGCCAGCATGCGGCTTCGCCGCACCGGCTCGCTATTGGCAGCTACGCCGCCAATGCCGTTTTCCTTAACGT
>CBDUWG010000027.1:0-10117 GCA_965370845.1 uncultured bacterium | reverse complement strand
ATACTGGATTCTGGATTCTAGATGCTGGTAAGTGAAATATTCGATTCTGAGTATATGCCAGGTTGACTCTGTATTTTCCGAGATTTAGTTCTTAACAAGCATCCAGGATCCGGCTTTCTCACCAGCATCCAGCATCGGTTTTTGTTTTCTCGAATCTCGAATCTCGATCTTTACCAGCTTCGAGTTCTTTCCCACGGATCAAAAAGACGAACGCATTTTTTCTCTGCGGAGAAACAGGTGGTTTCTACAAAAGATGCCACACAATCCCGGGCTTTCGCGGGCAAACGGTTCCTGATCACGTCCGGTCCCATCCGGGCGCGCATCGATGCCATACGCTTTATCTCCAGCACATCTACGGGGAAACTGGGGTCCCTTTTGGCCATCGAGGCCCTCAGGAGGGGGGCCCGGGTGACCTTCGTTTTCGGGGAGGGAAGCGCTCGACCGGAGCCTGCAGAGCTCAGATCCGCGGGCCAGGATCGTTTCACCGCCAGGTCAGTGGTGACTTATGATGATATGATGAAGGTCTTCAGCCAGGAGTTAGGCACACAAAAGTACCATGTTGTCCTTCATGCCATGGCCGTTCTGGACTACGTACCAGAGAGGAAGTTGAGTTCCAAAACACGCTCCGGAAAGGATGAGTGGATCATCAAGCTGGTGCCGACTCCCAAGCTGATTCAGATAGTCAAGAAAGTGGATCCGCAGGCGTTTTTAGTGGGCTTCAAGCTGGAGGTGGGGGTCAGCCAGGAGGAGTTGATCGAGGCGGCTCGCCTTATGGCGGAGAAAAGCGACGCCGACCTGGTGGTGGCCAACGAGCTGGGCACCCTTCAACGCGGAGAGCACCAGGTCACCATTATCAATTCCACAGGGACAGTGGAGGCGATCCTGCAGGGGAAGGAGGAGATCGCCTGTGGCCTGATGGAGCTCATCGCGGCCAAATTGAAAGGGGGGAGGTAGATGCTTCAGGGCAAGACGGTTCTGGTGGGAGTCACCGGCGGCATTGCCGCCTACAAATCGGCCATGCTGGTCAGCCGACTCAAGGATGCCGGGGCTCAGGTTCTGGTGGTGATGACCCGAAATGCCACCCAATTTATCACGCCTCTCACTCTGCAGACCCTATCAGAACAGCCGGTCTATGTGCAGATGTTTCCACCCACGACAGGAGAGGTGGCGGAACACATCACCCTGGGCGAGAGGGTCGATACGCTGGTGGTAGCTCCGGCAACGGCCAACATCATCGGAAAGGTGGCGGCGGGCATCGCCGATGATATGCTGTCGACCACTATTATAGCCGCCCGGGCACCGGTGATCTTCGCCCCGGCCATGCACGGCCGGATGTATCAGAATCCCATCGTCGGGGAAAATATAGCCCGTCTGGAGAAACTGGGCTACCATTTCGTTGGTCCGGCCGAGGGAAAACTGGCCCGGGGGGAGACAGGGATTGGCCGGTTGGCCGAGATCTCCGACATCGTGGATAAAGTAATTCAGGTGGCCGGCGCCGGGAAATGAACCGGCTTTATTGGAAAATGCCGCAACAACGGAGAATTTCTGGTTGCCTCACAGCGATAATTTCCACATGCCGGCGGATAATACTGAGCCCGGAAGATAGAAGCGCTATATTGGCAATACTTCACTTGCAGATGAAGAAAAAAGAGAGGGTGAAACCCTGTTGATTTATTGTGAGGGCAACAGAATAAAGGAGGCTTAGATGTGATCACGAAGAGCTAAAGTTAGAAAAATAACATTTTGAAGATTATTCCCTATTTATTCATATTGAACGGATGTAATGCAATCATGCCGATCAAAATATTTGTCACAGGTGGAACTTTCGATAAAGAATATAATGAGCTTGAAGGAAAGCTATTCTTCAAAGAGACTCACCTTCATGAAATGCTGCATCTCGCTCGGTGTAAATTAAGGATCGACGCTACAACATTGATGATGATTGATAGCACTGACATGACCGATGTCGATAGAAAGAAAATTCTTGAGCATTGCAAAAAGGCAAAGGAGGATAGAATACTCATCACCCATGGTACGGATACCATGGCGGAAACCGCCAAAGTCCTTGGCAAATCCCTTAAAGGTAAGACCATCGTTTTAACTGGTTCTATGGTGCCGTATAAGTTTGGAAGCTCAGACGGATTATTCAATTTAGGAAGCTCTTTGGCTTTCGTACAGGTCCTCCCGTCTGGAGTCTATATTTCTATGAATGGCAAATATTTTCACTGGTCTGATGTGAGAAAAAATAAGCAGACGGGTGAATTCGAAGGGGTAGAATAAGTATCACAATCGTTGCTCTGATATCTGAGATATACTGCAACTGAGTTCTTTGTGTTAGGCAAGAGTTAAGCTTTATCTCCAAGCCCGGTTTTTTACACGTGGCAGTGTAATGTCCCTGGAATCCTTGACCCCTCAGCCCCTCTTTTTTCAGGAATTCCCATGACGAGCATCATCGTTCACGGCGGCGCTGGTCGAAAGCTCGCTGAACAGGCCCACCGGAGAGGAGTTCGACGAGCGGTAATGGCCGGGCATGGCATTCTCCAAGATGGTGGCTCGGCGCTGGATGCAGTGGTCAAAGCGGTGGTTATCATGGAGGACGACCCCACTTTCAACTGTGGCATTGGCTCTGTCCTGTCTCTTGACGGGCGTGTTGAGATGGACGCAGCGGTGATGCTCGACGACCTGAGTTGCGGAGCGGTGGCCGCCATTGAGAGGGTCAAGAACCCGGTGCTGGTTGCCCGGCAGGTGATGGAACAGACCGATCACGTGCTTCTGGTGGGTCGTGGAGCTCTTAAGTTCGCGCGCCAAAAGGGATTTAAGCCATACGACAATGTAACGGAGAAACGCAGGAAGCAGCAGGCTGACATGATCAGACAGCTCAAGTCCGGCACGGGTCACCGCTATTTCTCCAGGTTGACCAACTTAATGAAGCAGGATAAATACGGCACGGTGGGTGCCATAGCCATGGACCGGGATGGAAAGATCGCCGTGGCAGCCTCCACCGGAGGGATCACGCTGCACCTTCCCGGGCGGGTCGGCGACACGCCAATCATTGGAGCTGGCACTTATGCCAATCAGCATGGTGGGGTCTTGGCCACCGGACACGGAGAGGAGATCATCAAGCTCAACCTGGCCTTCAGAACGGCAGGTTTCATGGAACAACTTCCGGCCCAGGGGGCCGTCGATCGCTCGATCGACCTGGCTTCAAAATGCGGATGTAAAGGAGGTCTCATCGCCATCGATCGCCGGGGAAATATCGGCTTCGGTTTCAACAGTCAGGCGATGTCCTACGCTTATGTGGCCGGAGGCGAAGTTGTGGTTTTCTGAGTCGAAAGAAAGATCTTTTCCAGGATGAGCAGGTTATACAGGAATAAAGTGCGGAATTCCCCGGGAGGAGGTAGTTGGATGAGAAAAGTGGTGTGCATAGCGCTGGCGGGATTGGTCTGCTGTTTTTCAATGCCGATGGCTCTCTTTTGCCAGGAGTCGGAGACCGTAGCCGTCGAGCAAGCCACCTCAGTCACAGAGAGCATGGTCACACGCGTGGAAGATATCTGGCCACCGGGCGAGGTCAGGGAGTATCTCTTTCAGATCGCCGGACAGGAGGTGGGCCGGCAGTGGAATCAGCTTATCGTAGGGCCGGCAACGGAGTCGGGGCAAAGTTATGAGTTGAGATTTAAACTGAACATGGACCTGAACGCCGTGGGCCAGCCCATCCAGATGCAGATGCATGGGGGGTTGATCCTCACCCCGGAGGGCAGGCCGCTGTCCTATGACCTGGATGTTTCCATCGATGAACAGAAACAAAAGCTGACCGCTGAGTTCGTGGAGGGCAAGGTGCTGGCCACGGTTTTAAAGGGAGCAGGGGAGTCCGAACACAGGGTGCCGTGCAGTCCGGACATCTTTGTGGTGGACAACAACATGATCGGACAATGGGCTTTGATGCTGGGTTTGCTCCCTCTTCAGATAGGGGAGAAGATCCCGCAGAAGATCTTTGTGCCCCAGGCTCTGATGGAGATGGATATCCTGGTGGATGTGACCGGGGTTGAAACGATTGAGGTGGGGGGCGTCGAGGAAAAGGCTTATGTCTGTGAGATCGCTCCCATCGGGGAGAGTGTCTGGGTCAGCGAGGGTGGCAAGATGATCAGGCTGGAGGATGAGAAACAAAACCTGATCATCACCCTGCTATCACCGGACGCCGATCTCCCGCCGGCGGGATCTTCCGGGGACAGTTCTTTTAAGGACTCTGCCCAATAGGGTGGCTGGCTGTCTGATCTGCCTGATTGTGGGCCTGGCCTGAGATATGCTGTCCGGCAGGGGAGGCAGCAGAGGTTTGGCGATTAGGGAGAAAACCACAAATGATGAAGACGGGTTTGATCTACCATCCTGATTACCTGAAACACGACACCGGCCCGGGCCATTTCGAACGACCGGCACGCCTGGAAGCCATCATGGAGCGCCTGGAGGCAAGTCCATTATTTCCACAGCTATCGCTGATCACACCCCGGGCAGCCACGGTGGAGGAGATCGAGCGCTGTCATGCCCCTGAATATGTGCAGCACGTCCGGGAGGCCTGTCAGCGGGCCCCCGGTCTGCTGGATTCGTCGGATACGCCGGTGAGCCCGGAGTCTTACCAGGTGGCCCTGTTGTCCGCCGGGGGGGTGCTGGCCGCCGTGGATGCCGTGATGGCCGGAGAGGTCACCAATGCCTTCTGTGCTATCCGGCCCCCGGGGCATCATGCAGAGTGGTCAGAGGCCATGGGATTCTGTCTGTTCAACAATATTGCCATCGCTGCCCGGTACATCCAGGAAGTGCATAAGCTCTCCAGGATCTTGATCGTCGACTGGGATGTGCATCACGGGAACTCAACCCAGCACACCTTCGAGGAAGATGATAACGTTTTCTACTTCAGCATCCATCAGTATCCCCTTTATCCGGGCACAGGAACTCGCTCCGAGCGTGGCCGCGGTCGAGGATTGGGCGCTACCATGAACGCCCCCATGAATCCCGGCAGCACAGATGAGGATTACCTGTGGGTCTTCAAAGAGCTGTTTTTTCCGGAGGCCCTGCGTTTTGATCCCGATTTCGTGCTTATCTCCGCGGGCTTCGACGCCCACCGCCAGGACCCCATCTCGGCCACACAGATCACCGGGGAGGCTTTTGAGAAGATGACCCGTATCGTAATGGAGATCGCCGCCAACTGCTGCCAACAGCGTGTGGTCTCTATGTTGGAGGGAGGCTATCATCTGCCAGCTCTGGCCCGCTGTGTGGAGAGGCACATCGCCGCCCTCATGTTCAGATCGGAGGTCAGATCAGCTCCTTGAAGACGGTGGGATCACATAAATTTACCTATGACGTGGTCGGCCAGGGTGTTTGCGCCGTCGATTTCCTCTGCCGGCTGCCCCATTATCCCCGGCTGGATGAGAAAACCGAGCTGGTGGAGTTCTCCATGCAGGGTGGGGGTCCCGTGCCCACCGCCCTGGTGACCCTGGCCCGGCTGGGGGCCAGGACCTGCTATGTGGGCATGGTCGGCGACGACGAGGGCGGGCGGTTCGTGAGAGAATCGCTGGAGCGAGAAGGGGTCGAACCCTGCGGCATGGTGGTAAGCCCTGAAGCCCGGACCACCCGGGCTTTCGTATGGATCGACGGGCTCTCGGGCCTGAAGTCCATTGCCGCCGACAGGACCGGCTTAACAGACCTGCGGTCCGGGGAGATCTCTGCGGAGATCATCACCGCCGGCCGGTATCTGCTCATCGACGGAAAAGAGACGGAGGCCGCGCTGGCCGCCGCAGAATGGTCCCGCCAGGCAGGAGCCGAGGTAGTTCTGGATGTGGGCAGCCCGAGAAATAAGATGGAACAGCTGCTTCGCCTCACCGACTACCTGGTGGTCTCGGAGAGCTTCGCCCTTGGGTATGGCCGGACGAAGGACGCGGCGGTGGCGGCCGAGAAACTGTTTGGATTCGGTCCCCGGGTGGTTGTGGTGACCTTGGGGCGCGGTGGGTCTCTTTGCCTCTCCGCGGAGGGGTTGTTGCGCCAGCAAGCTTTTCCCGTATCTGTGGTGGACACCACCGGCGCCGGCGATGTTTTCCACGGCGGGTTTATCTATGGCCTGTTGCGAGCTTGGGATCTTCCCGCAACCATGAGGTTCGCCAGCGCCGTGGCGGCCATCAAGTGCCGGCATATGGGAGGCCGGGTGGGGATCCCCACTCTCGGGCACGTGGAAGATTTTCTGGCAGATAATCCGTCGAGATAATCTGGCCGCTTATTAAACGGCAGATCCTATTGAAAAGGCCTGCCGAGGCACAGCTTTGGATTGTATCGAGGTCTGGAGCGAATATGCCAGGCAGATATTACATAGCGTTTCTCTTCTCCATCGTCTTAATTTGGGCGACCATATCTTTCGGCCTGGATCAGGCCCTCATCCTGAAACACGCCGATCACGGAGAGTCTCACTGGCGCGACAAGAAACTGGTCACCATTCTGGAGGGCGACGTTCAGTTTGTCCACGACACCATGACCCTGAAGAGTGCCCGGGCCACCTGGCAGCAGGATGAGGGAATAGTGGTCTTTGAGGGACAGGTGAGTCTGCAGGACACCGCCCAGTCGTTGCGGGCCCGTCGGCTCATCTATTTGCAAAAGGAGAAGAAAGTCTTGGCCGACGGCCAGGTGACCATGGTGGACAGTCTCAATAACCTGGTGCTCACCGCCGGCCACGTGGAGTACGAGAGGGAAAAGAAGATTGCCCGGGCTGCCTTCCAGCCCCAGTTGGTCATCCGGCGCGAGGAAGGATTGGAACCGGTGATCATCCGGGGTCGTCATATGGAGCTCTTCTCCCGCCTGAAGGAAGCCGTTGTGGCGGATCAGGTAGTTATCTCCCGGGGGAAATTGGAGGTTCGCTGTGATCGGGCGCTCTATCTGGACCTGGAGGACCGAATCATCCTGGACGGTAATCCCGTGGCCCATGACGGCAAAAACGAATTGCGCGGCGAGAAGATGGTTCTGTACCTTGAGGGAAATGAGATCACCAGGATCGAGGTGCAGGGCGATGCCTATGGGGAGTATGTGCAGGCAGCAGATTCCACGGAGGGGAGCGTTGGTTGTTATCAAATGACCGCCGGCAAGATGTCCTTTTGCCTCGCTCAGGAGCGAGTGGAAAAGATTCTCGCCGAGGGCAACGTGACCAGCGTTTATCTGCCGTCGGGGCCGGATTCGTCCGGCCATGACCGGAACGTGACCAGCGGCGACCATCTGGAGATTTTCCTGGATCAGGAACAGGTGGAACGTGCTCTGGTACAGGGGGGCGCTCTGGGATACTATGTGTCCAGCGCAAAAGAGGAGGATGTCGCCGATACGGTCAAATATGGGGCTCAGGAAATTGATTACTCTTTATCTCGCCAGGAAATATCTTTGACGGGTGAAGCCAGCATTGATTACGGCGAGATTTACCTCACTGCTCATAAGATCATCTATGATACCCGGACCGAAATGCTGACGGCCCAGGAGCGAGTTTTTTCAGCGGAACAGGACACGGCCGGCAGGGGCAGCCCGGTTTTAAAAGAGGGCGAAAAGAAGCTGGTGGGGTCCCATATGGTCTACAATCTGAGGACCCAGAGGGGCCGGGTAGTTGAGGGGCAGACGGAGTTTGAAATGGGGTATTACAGGGGAGCTTCCATACGCAAGACAGATGAGGATGTCCTTAAAACGGATCACGGCACATTCACCACCTGTGACCTTCCGGAAAATCCGCACTATTATTTCTACAGCCGGCAGATGAAAATTATCCTCAAAGACAAGATCATCGCCAAACCGGTGGTTCTGTACATCGGTCGTATTCCGGTGATGATTCTTCCTTTTTGGGTGTTTCCCATCAAGCCGGGCAGACATTCCGGCCTGCTGATTCCCCGGTACGGGAGCAGCGATACAGACGGTCGCTATCTGAGGGGTTTGGGATATTATTTCGCGCCCAGCCAATATTGGGATGCTACTCTCTCCCTTGACCTCTATGAACGGACGGGCTGGCTGATGGATCTGGGAGGACGGTATGCCATGCGCTATCGTCTGCACGGCAGCATTGCTGGCTCTTACAGGTGGGATGAGCGATACTCGGGGTCCGTCCTGCAGAAAAAGCGGCGCTGGGACCTGCGTTTCAGCCATTTTCAGGACATCACGCCTAGCTCACAGCTGCAGGTCAGTGGCACTTTCATCGGGGAAAAGGACAAGAGCTATTATCAGGACATCAGCTACGATCCCTATCAGCGGATGAACAGAAATCTCCATTCTTTCCTGAGCCTGAACAAATCATGGTCCGGGGCCAAGACCAGCATCAACCTTGATCATCGCTGGGACATGGATTCCGATGTGACCACCCAGTACATGCCGACTATATCTTTTCAACGGTTTGAGGCTCCCCTTTATCACCGGAAAAAGAAGAGCAACTCTGCGCAAACCGGGAAGCAACCCTGGTACAACTCCGTGTATTACCGGTATTCAGCGCGTTTTATAAACAGCCAGAAGGACTGGAGCGAAGAGGAAGATGGACAGACCGTCGATAAACACGAGGAGCACCAGGCCGTGGATCAGACCCTGGGTTTGCGGGTACCCCTGACCCTCTTTGGACATCTGGCCCTGACCCCTTCGGCGACCTACCGGGAAACCTGGTTCGATAGAGATAAGACCGGCGAGAGATACGCTCGCCGGGGCGATTACGATGCCAGGGTGGGGGCAACCACTACTCTCTACGGCCTCATTCAACCCCATCTGGGTCCGCTCGTCGGCATCAGGCATGTGATAAAGCCCAGCCTGAACTTTTCCTGGCGTCCGGATTTCGAAAAGAGGGATGAATACTACGCCGTTCCGTATATACACTCGGTGGGAGGTCCGCAGAAGTCTCTGGGGATGGGATTGAGCAATCAGTTTCAGATCAAGCTCCGCAAGGGTGACAAAGAGCGGAAGTACAACGTGGCCGATTTGAATTTCAACACCAGCTGCAACTTTCGGGCCGAGACGAAAAAGCTGAGCAATCTCACCTCCTCACTGCGTGTTCATCCCTCCAGCAATTTAAGTGTCACTCTGGGTGCCCGCCACGATTTCTATGAGGCTGAGAGCGATGAGCTGAGGTTGTTTAGCCCCCGGTTGCTCTCTTTTAGCATCGACACCAGAGTGAACCTTAAAGGAGCGGACCTGGGAGGCCAGTCCGGCTCGGCGGGGAAGGCCAAGGGTTGGAGAATGAACCTGTCCCATCGCTATTCCGAGAACCGCAGCGGTGGGGGAATACGAAAATCTTCATGGTTGAACGGGAGGGTGAGTTTCCATCCTACGACCAACTGGAGGGTAGATTACTCCAGCCGATATGATATCGTGGATAAAGAAATGGTTTCCCAGAGGATCGAGTTCTATCGCGATCTGCACTGCTGGGAGGCCCGGTTTGTGTGGGAACCAACGGGAATTCGAGAGGGTTACTACGTTCGTATCAATATAAAAGCCATGAAGGATATTAAGCTTGAGCGCATAAAAGGTATTAGGGGGTAGCGTGTTAGAAGGAAAGGCGGCTGGAAGCGCAGAGAGGTATCGAAAAAAAATTTTCTAAATATTGAGAAAACTGTTGACAAATAAGCTTTTCTGTGATATTTTGCACGCGTAAATAGCATTTGAACCGCAAAGGAGGTGAGAAGATGACTAAGGAAGAGATGGTTGCCAAGATTGCTGGAGAGAATGATATTTCCAAGGCCAAAGCGGGCAGAGCGCTGGAATCTGTTTTGAGTGGAATTACCATGTCTCTGAAGAGGGGCGAAAAAGTGACGTTTGTCGGCTTCGGCACCTTTATGGTTGCCAATAGAGCAGCTCGGAAGGGTCGGAATCCACGCACCGGAGCAGTGATTAACATTCCTGCGGCCAGAGTTCCCCGTTTCAAACCAGGCAGCAAACTGAAGAGTGCCGTCAAGTAGCTTCCCAATAGAGATGGGAATTTGAAAGAGCAGAGGGTATCCTCTGCTCTTTTTTTCCCGATATGAATATATGAGAGATTAACTCAGCATTTTCCGAGGTTTAGTTTTTAACAAGCATCTAGCATCCAGCATCCAGCAGGCAATTAAAAAAGCGGTTCGTTTTCCCTTGACACAGT
>CBDUWG010000026.1:0-10401 GCA_965370845.1 uncultured bacterium | reverse complement strand
TTTTTAAGCTTGAGGAGAAGGAATCAGCCAAGCTGTTGCATATGGAGAATGAGCTGAGAAAGAGAATCATCGGCCAGGAAGATGCTATTTCAGCTGTTTCCAGGGCTATACGGCGTTCCCGAGCGGGACTCCATGATGCCAGGCGGCCTATCGGATCCTTTATCTTTCTGGGACCCACCGGGGTGGGAAAGACGGAACTGGCCAGAGTGTTGGCAGATTTCCTATTTGAGGATCGGGAAGCTCTGATACGGTTGGACATGTCGGAGTATATAGAGAAGTTCAACGTTTCCAGGTTGGTTGGGGCACCCCCGGGGTATGTGGGATACCAGGAGGGAGGACAACTGACGGAAAAAGTTCGCCGCAAACCATATTCTGTTGTCCTGTTCGACGAAATCGAGAAGGCTCACCCAGATGTCTTCAACATTCTCCTGCAAATTCTGGACGAGGGTCAGCTGACAGACAGCTTCGGACGGAAAGTTGATTTTCGGAACACCGTGGTGATCATGACCTCTAACATCGGGACTCGAGAGGTGGGCAAGGGAAAAGGGATGGGTTTCCAGAAAGGTGGCATGACGAATAACTTCGACCAGATCAAAACACGGATTATCGATGCCCTGAAAAAAACATTTAACCCCGAATTTCTCAATCGGGTAGATGAGAACATTATCTTTCGTCCGCTGGGTAAAAAGGAGATATTGAAGATCATCGACATCCTCTTGGTCGATATTGGGGAAAGGGTGGCGGAGAAGGGGATGTCCGTTACGTTGACACGGGAGGCCAAGGAGTTCTTGGTCGAGAAGGGTTTTGACCCTATTTATGGCGCCAGACCTCTGAGAAGAGCTCTCCAGGTATATTTCGAGGATCCCTTGTCAGATGACATACTCCGCGGTAAGTTCAACAAGGGCAGCAGTATTAAGGTCGGTCGCCGAGGGGATAAGTTGATCTTTAGCCGTCTGGGTTAAAGTTCGGATCATCTATCTGAGGGGGGGAGCGCAACGTGCTCCCCTTTTGTGTTGAGGGAACAGGAAATGAAAGTACGTCTTTGGGTTCTAGTTTGCGTGCTCATCGCCGCTGTTCTGGGTTTGTCTCTGTATATGGGTTGGAGATGGATGGGGGTTCATCAGAGAATGGAAAGCCTCTTTCTGGCGCGGATCACCGCTCTATCGGGTGCCCGGGTTCAGGTGAGAGATTTTCATCTGGGTCTTGGTTATGTGCGGTTCGGGGAGATGACCATGGTGGATGAGGAGAGGGGTCTTTCCCTGACCATTGAGCAGGCCCACCTTGGTTTTTCCTCGCTCGATTACATTACCAGCGGATTTCGATTCAGAGCCGGCTTCAAGGAGATGCTCATCAGCCATCCGCAGCTGAGGGTGGATCTGGATCGGTTTCTCTTGGCCTGGAGGAGTGGTTCTGCCATTCCTCTGCCTCTTAATGTTAACTTACCAGAGCGCATTACAATAGTCAAAGGTTCTGTTATTCTGTTGAGGGCCGGTGACCATCGCCTGAGCGAGATCAGCGAGTTCGATGGCTGGCTGGAGATGACCGTGGGCCAGAGGAGCAGTTTCCGGCTGACCGGTTGTTGGGAAGGACAGGGAACTAAGAACCTGCTGGTCTCCGGGATTTTAGACCCCCAATTGGAGCTTTTATCCCTGCAGGCTGAGCTAAAAGAGGCCAACCTGGCCCAGGTGCTGGGTCCGGCTCTTCCTACCCGGTACACCATTGATGGGGGTCTGTTACGGTTCTCTATGATCGTTAACAGAGATCATCAGACCCGGGAGTCAAAAGTTCTGGGCAAATTAGAGCTGGAAGCCAGCAGTTTGGTTGATGAGGGGCTGGATATTCGTTTGGAAGATCTGTGGGCCCGGGCTCGGCTGGATGGGATGGACCTGGAAGTGGGGGGAATCGAGGCCAGAATAGGAGGAGGAAAGGTGCAGGTCCATGGCCGGATTATCAATCTGCCCCGGCCGACTTTCCACCTGAGCATGGAGGCCAGTGGTCTGAAGTCGGAACAGATGTTGTTGAAGATCTTCGGGGAGAACCACGAATACATGCCCTGTGGATCCGTGGACCTGAGAGGAGAATTAGAGGGTTCTGGAAAGAACCTGGCTTTTCAGGGCAGGCTTAGCGCAAGGCAGTTAGAGGTTGCTGGCCACCGTCTGGACGATCTCAGAGCCAGAATGAAGGTCCAGGGTTCCCAGATTCAGGTGAGCGGTTTGAGGGCCAGGCTGCCCTGGGCTGTAATTGGTTGCCAGGGGAAGTTGGATATAGCCCGGTCTCCAGCTGTTCTGGAGGTAGAGTGGCGCTTGGAGGAGGTGGATTTAGCAGAGGCTTGCCAGCATCTGGGTTTTATTGCTTTGAAGGGAGAGGGGGTGTTGGCAGGTAGGCTGAGCGGTCCGGTTGGAGCGCCTTACCTGAGAGGAGGGTTGCGTCTGTCCCGGCTGAAGATGCAGTGGCTGCCTGTGGAGAAACTCAACGGCCAGTTTTTTTGGGGTGGGGGCCGACTGAGCTATCGGTTGGGGTCGCCGGACGGGCAAGTGGTTTTGGAAGGGGGGGGGACGGGCCTTTCCAGAAATTCGTCTCATCAGGCGATCCTAAGGGTTTGGAACATACCCCTGGGGGAGATGCTCAGCGGACAAAGAATTGGCGCAAGGGAAGCAAGATTCTCTGGTCGCTGGATATTCTCTGGCTCGGTAGATCAAGCGAAGATGTTTGGGAAATTGGAATTGGAGAGAGATCCCGGTGCCAAAGGATGTTTCCATAGCTGGGCAGAGTTCTTCCGTCAGCAGGAGGGTCGGTGGTGTTTGCAGGCCAGGACGGTCTCGCCGGACTGGGAGGTTAGCGGGATTCCTATGGCGATGAAAATCAATTTTTACCTGGATGGCCAACAGTTAAAATTAAGAGAATTGAACTTCAACGATCAGCTGAAGATGTTTGGGGAAATGGAGAGAGATGATCAACGAAGATTGAGCGGCCAGTTGACATTTTCCCGGGTGGATGCCCAATGGCTCTGCGGATTTCTTTCCACAATCGTGGCGACGAATCAGCTGGAAGGTCTAGTCTCCGGTCGAGTGACGCTGGCCGGTAACACACGGAGCCCGGAAGCATGGGGCTATATTGAGGGAATCCAAGGTCGTCTGGCTCGACTAGACGATCTGTCTTTGCAGGTTCCACTAAGACTAAGGCATGGCACTTTACATCTGGGATCATCTCTGCTGAGTCATCAGGATCAGCAACTGATGGTTCTGGAGGGGAAGATTGATGCTGGGGGAGCATTTTCCATCCAGACGCGGGGAGAGCAGATAGAGGCGAAGACCTTAGCCCGGCTGTTCAAGGGGACATCCCCGAAGATGGAGGGACTGTTGAGTTATCAGTGTCGCCTTGAGGGCTCAACGCTGTCTCCCGTTATCGAGGGGAGGTTGCATTGGGTTCAGGGACAGCTGAGGATGATGAAGTTTGACGATTTTTGGGTCAGTTTCAGGGGCCAGAAGAACAAACTTAGATTAGAGCAACTATCCATGGTTAAAAAAGATCAGCGCAAAATTTCCATCACCGGTTCAGTTCCGTATACCTTTTTGGGTTTTAAAAGAAAGCCCGGTCAGGAAGAGGAATTGGATCTGTCCGTTCAGGTGGAGGGCGATGTGCTCTCATTGTTGCCTTCTTTTACATCTCAGGTTAAGAGGGCCAGCGGGTCTGGGGAGGCCAGTTTCCGGTTGGGGGGAGGTCCCGGTTCTCTGGTTTTGGGCAGCGGTCGGTTGCGATTGCGGGGGGGATGGATAGAGCCGATGATTCTGGTCAAGAGGCTGGAGAATCTCAATGGGTGGGTGGAAATCGACGAGGAAGACCATTTTGCCCGGATAAAAGAAATGACCGGTACTATAGAAGGTAATTCTTTAGAGGTGGTTAATTTCCGAGAGTTGAACTGGGGGCGCCGCAGGTTGGAATCTCTCCGAATTTCTGGTTTGGGGTTGGATCTGGGCATATTGGGTGTCAGAACAGGGCCGGAAGGTATTGAGCTGAACATTCCCGGTTTGATGGACAGAGGGGAAACAGGGAGAATTCGGATAACCGGCGCCAATCTTAAGAAGCCCCTGATTCTCGCCGGACCTTTGGAGTCGCCGGAGATTATGGGGTGCTTGGGACTGAATCACACAAATTTCACCTACCCCCCTATTTCCAATCAGGAGGGAGAGTTGTTGAGTTTTCTGAAGCGGATCCGTTGGGATTTGACGGTGATGGCCCTGAAGGATGTGTGGTTTGAGAACGATGTTGCCGCCCTGAGAGTGAAAGGCACCCAATCTAAGATGCGTTTCGTAGGTTCTGCGGAAGATGGAACGCTGAGGGTGATGGGTCACGCAGAGGCGGACCGGGGGGAAGTGACATACCTGGATAGACAGTTCCAGGTGGTGAAATTGGATCTGAAGTTCGAGGGGCATGAAAAAACCTCCCTGGGGGGTTATGATAACCGCCCCATCGTCTCCGGAAAATTCGAGACAACTGTTTATGCTGAGTCCACTGGAGTGGCCACAGATATTTACATTACCATCTACGTTATCGATCCGGAAACGGGGGAGAGGACTTTGCAGGGAAAGTGGGGGGACTTCAAGCTGGAGCTTTCATCCAGTGACCCCAGCGATGACACTCAGGAGAAAATCCTGGATAAGCTGGGATATACCGGTGACTATGCTGAGAAGGTTTTGCAATTGCTGCAGTTGACCCTGGGTCCCAAACTGGAAGATTATTTTATTCGTCCGGTGTTTGAACCTGTGGAGAGGACCATCAAAAGAACATTGGGCATCGATGTCATCCGGCTTCGAGCTGGTCTAACTCGAAATCTCCTGGTTCAGGATGAACGACCTCAAGGAGCCTATGAGTCCTTGTCCCGGCGATTGTTTTTACCGCATAGCAGCCTGCTTATCGGTAAGTATCTTACTGACAGTTGTTTTCTAAGTTACATGTGTCAGTTTCGAACCAGAACAGACGAGTTTATGGATGACCGGCTGGGCATTATGCACCGTTTAGGTCTGGAGTTCTGTCTTAAGGGCAGCACTATCTTAGATCTGGAATATGACTACGAGCGTGACCTCACCGAGGGCGACAAAAAGGTGTGGATTTCCAGCAGTAAGAAGATCCAAATTACCCACAGTTTCCCCTTTTAAATCGGGCCGAAAAAATTTTAAACATGTAAAAATTTTTTCTTGCAAATTCAAAGAGGATGTATTACAATAGTTGAACTATAATATGGCTATAAGGCTTTTCTGACAATAATTATGGAGGTTGCCATGGCACACAAGAAGGGTGTGGGAAGTTCCCGTAACGGAAGGGATAGTGCTGGCCAGAGATTGGGCGTCAAACGTTTTGGAGGCCAAAGGGTTACGGCGGGGAGTATTCTTGTTAGACAGAGGGGAACGAAGATCCATCCCGGTAACAACGTGGGATTGGGGAGCGATTATACCTTGTTCGCCAAGATAGATGGTGTGGTCACCTTTGAACCCAGGGGGCGCCGTCTAAAACAAGTAAGCGTTTATACTGTAGCTCCACCCAGCGGCGGGTCGTAAAGGCCCGCTTTTTGAAGTTTGATTTTTTTGTAGCATGATTGAGAATTTTTTCACGAGCTGCTGATCAATCGAGAGTGCGCTAGAGGGAGATGTGTTTTGACCAAGGTGGGGGTATTGCTCAGTGGGTTGGGCCATAGCGATGGCTCCGATATTCAGGAGACGGTATTGGTTGTCCATTATCTCTCCCAGGCAGGCGCTGAGGTGGTTTTCCTGGCTCCGGATGAAATCCAGCAGGAGGTGATAGATCACCACACCGGAAAATTGACAGATGAACGGCGGAATGTTTTGGTGGAGTCGGCCAGGATAGCTGGACCGAAGATCAAGGTGGTGGATCAGGTTAACCCCAGCGAGCTGGATGCGTTGATTATCCCGGGTGGTCTGGGGGTGGTTAAAAACCTGTGCGATTTCTTGTCTGCGGGAGAGAACTGCCGGGTCAATGAGCAGGTTCGTCATTTGGTGGGCAGCATGGTTCGGGGGAAGAGGCCGGTGGGAGTTCTTTCCATGGGCGCTGTGTTGCTGGCCAGGGTTTTGAAGAGCAGGAAGGGGATAACTCCCACTTTAACGGTCGGAAGCGATGCCGAGATGGCCGGTAAGATCCAGGCAATGGGAGCTGTTCACGTACCGACCAAGATGGACGAAGCCCTCATCGACGATCAGAACCGGCTGATCAGCACGCCGGCCTCTTTGTCGGGAGCAGGAATTGGCCAGATGGCTCAGGGAATTAAAAATCTGGTCAGGGGGACTCTGGAGTTCGTTCGCAAGGGAGTCAATCATGCGGGAAGTTAAGGCTGATCAGATCACCGAAGTGGTCAAAGGTCTCTGCATGGAAGCCAATTATTCGCTGGGTGACGATGTTTTTCAGGTTCTGGAAAAGGCTGTTGAAATTGAGGAATCTAGTACCGGAAAGGAAATCCTGCAGATGATTGTAGAGAACGCCCGTATTGCCAAGAGAGAACAGGTGGCTATCTGCCAGGATACCGGCTTCGCCGTCTTTTTTGTGGAGTTGGGGCAGGAAGTCCACATCGTGGACGGGGACTTTGAGGAGGCCATCAACGAGGGCGTTCGCCGGGGATACGCAGATGGCTATTTGCGCAAATCTATCGTAGCCGATCCCGTTCTGGATCGTAAAAACACCGGGGATAACACGCCGGCAGTGATCCATACTCAAGTTATACCGGGCGATAAAATTCGCATCATCTTCGCTCCCAAGGGGGGAGGCAGCGAGAACATGAGCGAGGTGAAGATGATGAAAGCCGCCGATGGCATCGAGGGGATCAAGGATTTTGTTGTGGATAGAGTAAAGCGTTCTGGGGGCAATCCCTGCCCGCCGGTTATCGTGGGTGTGGGCATCGGGGGAACGTTTGAAAAGTGCGCTTTGTTGGCCAAGAAAGCCCTGCTTAGACCTCTGGGACAGCGTCATCCTGACCATCGCTTTGCAGAGGTAGAAATGGATATCTTTGAGCGGGCAAACAAGTTAGGCATCGGGCCCATGGGGTTGGGTGGCAGAGTGTCGGTCTTGGACGTGCACATAGAAATTTTCCCATGCCATATCGCTAGTATGCCGGCCGCCGTGAACATGCAGTGCCATGCCTCACGGCATAAGGAGGCAGTGATCTGAGCTTGCCTGGGCGCTTTCAGAATTATGCAAAGGTCTGTTTCCAACTCTTTCTTTTAGCAGAGGGAGAAGATAGTGGCGGAAGCTATTAAGCTCGTCACGCCGCTCTCAGATGAAGATGTAGACAAGCTGAAGATCGGAGACAAAGTGCTCCTGTGCGGCGTCATCTATACCGGAAGAGATGCGGCTCATAAACGTCTTGTGGAACTGCTGGACCAAGGTAAAGATCTGCCCATAGACATTCAGGGTCAGATCATCTACTATGTGGGACCGGCTCCGGCGAGGCCGGGAAGGCCTATCGGATCGGCCGGGCCCACCACCAGCTATCGCATGGATCCCTATGCTCCCAGACTCATCGCCAGGGGCCTCAAGGGAATGATCGGCAAAGGACCACGGGGGGAGACGGTAGTGGAGGCGATGAAGCGGGACAGAGCGGTTTATTTCGCCGCAGTGGGTGGTGCGGCAGCCCTGATAGCCAGATCTATTAAAAAAGCCGAGGTGGTGGCATACGAGGACTTGGGACCAGAGGCCATCCGCCGTCTGGAGGTGGAAGATTTCCCGGTCATCGTTGCCCAGGATGCCCATGGCGGCGATCTCTATAAGCATGGTACACAGAAATACCAAAAGCTCTAATTCCCGTCTTACCATTGATTCTAGGGGAGAAGGGTATTTCTATATTTAAGAAAGGTTTTCCGCATGCGCACTGAGATTTCTGCGAGGAAAGTGAAAGGGGAATTTCTTCAAAAGGTCGAGGAGCTCAGCGGACAGAGCATCTGGGCTTGCTACCAGTGTGGCTGTTGTTCATCTGGCTGTCCCATTGCCGAGGAGATGGATCTTCTGCCGAATCAGGTGATTCGGTACGTCCAGTTGGGAATAGAGGAAGAGCTACTAGCCTCAAAGACCATTTGGTTGTGCGTTTCTTGTTTCCAGTGTTTCGCCCGCTGCCCTAGGGGCATCGATATTTCCAAGATCATGGACGCGTTGCGTCAGATGGCCATGAAGGGTGGGGTCGATCGATTTGGTCCTGGTGAGATTCCGTCCGCTGAGCTGGCCCGTGCTCCCCAACAGGCGTTGGTCACAGTGGTTCGTAAGCTGGGAGCCTGAGATCTCGATCAGGGCGACTCATTGACCGGAGGAAATGATGAAGCTGCCGTATTATCCAGGCTGCACTCTTAAGGATAGAACCTCCCAATTGGAAACCACGGCCTTGGCCTGCGCCGAAAAGTTGGGTGTGCAGCTGGAGGAAATGCCCAACTGGACCTGGTGCGGGGGCGTATATCCGGTGAGTGAGACCAAGATCGTGAATTTGGTCGCCCCCTTTCGCATACTCAAAGAAGTGCAGGAAGCTGGGGACGACAAGTTGGTGACCATCTGCGACTTTTGCTATAATGTGCTCAAGCGGACCAATCTGATCATCAGGGAAGATTCGGTTAAACGAACAAGGCTGAACCTTTTTTTAAGCGATGACGATCGCCGTTGGGCGGCCAGTGGTCGGAGAGTGGGAGAGGGGCAGGAGTACGATGGTGGAGTAAAGGTCCTCCATTACCTGGAGATGCTTAGAGACGAACTGGGTTTTGAGGCCGTTGCCGCTGCCGTAAGCAAACCGCTCGAAGACTTAAAAGTCGCTCCCTACTACGGCTGCAATCTTCTTCGCCCCCCCTTAGAAATGGATTTGGACGACCCGGAAGATCCGAGAATCATGGAAGATTTTCTGGGCAGCCTGGGAGCGCAGGTCGTGGAGTTTCCGTATCGCATTGAATGTTGCGGATCTTTTCTGTCTCTCTCGTCCCCTCAGGTAGCCCGCCGGCTTTCCCATACCATCCTGGAATCGGCCAGAAAGAACGGGGCCGATGCCATTATGCTCAGCTGCCCCATGTGTTTCTACAATCTGGAGCAGAAACAGAGCGAGTTCGCCCGGCATTTCCCGGGTTTTAGGCCCATGCCCGTATTTTTCTTCAGCCAGCTTCTGGCCTTGGCCCTTGGCCTGGATCCGGCATCCCTCGGGTTTGAAAGGAATTTCGCCGATCCCGTTTCGCTGTTGAAGGAGAAAAATCTGGTTTGACCCGGGTTTCTCAGACGGAGCGGTTCAAGCGCTATAGTGTTTTCATAGAAGTGTTTTCATAGATAAATTTTCCACCTGGGAGAACAGATGAAAAGAATCGGGGTTTTCGTCTGTGGTTGTGGCATCAACATCGCCAAAACGGTGGATGTGAAAAAGGTAGTCGAGGAGATTGGCCACTATCCCGGTGTGGTCTATGCTACTGATTACCAGTACATGTGTTCAGATCCTGGCCAGAAGATGATCCAGGAGGCTATCGAGAGAGAACATCTCGATGGGATCGTCGTGGCCGCCTGTTCCCCGACCCTTCACGAATTTACCTTTCGTCGGGCCTCGGAAGCCGTTGGTCTGAATCCTTACCAGTGTGAGATCGCCAACATCCGTGAGCAGTGTAGCTGGGTTCACCAGGATAAGGAAATCGCCACGGCAAAAGCCATCAAGATCACCAAGAGCATCATCGAGAAGGAAAGACTGAATGATTCGTTATCGCCCATAAGTGTGTCCATGACTCGCCGGGCGCTGGTCATAGGCGGAGGTATCGCCGGCATACAGGCAGCTCTGGATATCGCCGACAGTGGATACGAAGTTATCCTCGTGGAAAAGGAGCCCTCCATTGGAGGGCATATGGCGCAGCTTTCAGAAACATTTCCGACTCTGGACTGCTCTCAATGTATATTGACTCCAAAGATGGTGGAGATCAGTCATCATCCTAAAATAAAGCTGCTTGCTTACAGCGAGGTTATAGATGTAGGTGGCTATGTGGGCAATTTCAATGTAAAGATCTTGAAAAAACCAAGATATGTGAAAGAGGATCTCTGCAATGACTGCGGCGCGTGCTTCAAGGTGTGTCCGGTCGTTGTGCCCAATGAGTTTGAAAGGGGATTGGGCTCAAGATATGCCATCTACATTCCTTTCCCACAAGCTGTTCCATCCATCTGTACAATTGATGCAGATGCTTGTCTGGGGCTTTTTCCGCTTGCCTGCAACAAGTGCAAAGAGGTATGTGAGCCAAATGCGATCGACTATGATATGAAGCCTGAGATAATTGAGGAGACCGTTGGTGCCATCGTCGTCGCCACCGGTTATGACCTTTTGCCAAGCGAGGAACTTAAAGAATATGGCAATGGCAGAAACCCTGATATAATTGATGGGCTTCATTTTGAACGTCTTCT
>CBDUWG010000025.1:0-10418 GCA_965370845.1 uncultured bacterium | reverse complement strand
GAGGAGCTGGCCGATTCTTTCCGGGGTGTGAGGAAAACTTACGCCATCCAAGCTGGTCGGGAAATTCGGGTGATAGTGGAGTATGAGAAGGTAGACGATGCCCAGGCTGCAGAGCTGGCTGAAGAAATAGCTCAGAAGATTCAGGCCGAGATGGAATATCCAGGGCAGATAAAGGTGACGGTAATTCGCGAGATCCGAGCCGTCGGGTATGCTAAATAGATCTCACCAGGCACAACAAGTCGTGTCGTAGTAGAGAAGATAAATTACCCCGGCAGGAAAGGTCCTCTTTATGAATATATTGTTTATCGCCGATATCGTTGGCAAACCCGGCCGTCGAGCCGTGGAAGGTATAATTCCCGATTTGGTGGCTAGGCATCAGCTGCAGTTGTGCATCGCCCATGGTGAAAATGCAGCTGGTGGTTTTGGGCTGACGGAAGGGGTTGTGGCAGAGCTCTGCAAAAACGGTATCGATGTGATCACCTCGGGTAATCATCTCTGGGATAAAAAGGAGATCATTCCCCTTCTGAATGAAGCTTCCTGCCTGTTGCGTCCGGCCAATTATCCTCCGCAGGTCCCTGGCTGCGGATCCGCAGTTTTTAGGACTTCCAGTGACGTGCCCGTGGGGGTGCTAAATCTCCAGGGACGGGTGTTCATGCGGGAAATTGACTGTCCCTTTAGAGTTGCGGATCGTGAGCTGGAGAACTTACGGAAGATGGCCAAGATTATCATAGTAGATTTGCATGCTGAGGCCACTTCCGAGAAGATGGCTATGGGATGGTATCTGGATGGCCGGGTTAGCGCCGTCATCGGAACGCATACTCATGTGCAAACAGCCGACGAATGCATACTGCCAGGGGGTACCGCCTACATCACCGATGCTGGCATGACCGGTCCGCATGACTCTGTGATTGGCGTGAAAAAGGAGGCTGTCCTGGAGCGGTTTTTGACTCAGCTGCCGACCAGATTTGAGACGGCAACGAGCAACGTAAAGCTCTGCGGCGTTGTCATTGAAGTGGACGAAGACAGCGGGAAAGCTCAGGCGATTCAGCGGGTGAGAGTCAATTATCGGGGCTAATGGTAAAAGATATTGGTGAAGAGGTTTATGCCAGCTAAAATCATCGATGGTCGTGAGATCTCCGCGGAAATCGGGGAAGAGCTCCGCCGTGTGGTGGAGACCATGGCAAAAAAGGATATAGTCCCCGGACTGGCTATGATTTTGGTGGGCGAAGACCCGGCTTCCCTAACTTATGTTGGGAATAAAACCAAGTTATGTGCCAAACTGGGCATCTTCTCAGAGACGATTCGGTTGTCAACAGGGGTTTCCTTATCCCGTATCCTGAAGATCGTCAGGGGGCTTAACGAAAGATCAGATATCCATGGGATACTGGTCCAGCTTCCCCTTCCTGCCCATCTGAAGGCCGACCTGGTGCTGAGGGCTATCTTGCCCATTAAGGACGTCGACGGTCTTCATCCGATAAATGCAGGTCGGATGATGATCGGAGATCCAATGTTCTTGCCCTGCACACCTGCGGGCGTCCAGCAGTTGTTGGTCAGAACCGGGAACGATCCCGGCGGAAAGCATGTGGTAATCCTGGGGCGCAGCGCCACTGTGGGGAAGCCACTGGCAAATATGCTTCTGGCAAAGGGGAAGGGTGCTAACGCCACGGTGACTGTGTGTCACACAGGCACAAGAGATGTGTCTGTCCACTCTTGTTCCGCAGATATCCTGGTGGTGGCCATCGGTAGACCACAGGCTATTAATGGTAAGATGATCAAAGAGGGGGCGGTAGTAATCGATGTGGGTATTCACCGTCAGCCGGATGCGCAAAAGCCCAGAGGTTATACCCTGGTGGGCGATGTAGATTTTTCCTCGGCCAGAGAAGTAGCTTCCTGGATTACCCCTGTTCCCGGCGGCGTTGGGCCGATGACAGTGGTCATGCTTATGGTCAACACCGTTCGAGCAGCTCAGCTTCAACGGGAGGGTGGAAGCTAGTAAAACACTGTAAGGATTGAAAGGCGCCCATGAGCGAGCAGCGTATATTTACAGTTACAGAACTCACCCGGCAGATCAAGCTCATTCTGGAAAGCAGTCTGCCTGACCTGTGGATAGAAGGTGAAATTTCCGATTTCACCTGGCATCGTTCTGGCCATATGTACTTCACGCTCAAAGACAGGGATGCACAGCTACGCTGTGTCATGTGGAAATCGCAGAATCAGCACCTTTTCTTCACACCAAGCGAAGGAACAAAGATCCAGGCCCAGGGCAAGATTACTCTCTACGAGAGGGGAGGCCAATACCAGTTAACGGTTTATAAGATGCACCCCGTGGGCTCAGGAGAGTTACGGATGGCCTTTGAGCGTCTGGCCAACAGATTGAGGGAAGAGGGTTTGTTTCGTCAAGAGCTTAAAAAATCACTGCCCAGCTATCCCACGTACATCGGGGTGGTGACATCAGCCAGCGGTGCGGCAATTCAGGATATCGTTCGGGTTATCTCTGAGAGATTTCCGCCGGCAAAAATTATCCTCCGTCCTGCTGCGGTCCAGGGAAAGGGAGCTGCCGATCAAATCGCCAGGGCTATCGAGGAGCTTAATACCGATGGTCGAGCGCAGGTGATCATAGTCGGGAGAGGTGGCGGCTCACCGGAGGATCTGTGGGCATTTAACGAGGATAAGGTTGCCCGGTCCATTTTTGCCTCCCATATCCCGGTGGTCTCCGCCGTGGGCCATGAAGTAGACCTGACCATCTCAGATCTCGTAGCAGATTTGCGTGCGCCGACACCCTCGGCGGCAGGGGAATTGGTAGTCCCCCACAAGCGAGAAATATTTGCTCTTCTAAGAGCGCTCCGGGATCGAATGATAAAGGCGATGCAGGCAGAGATTACAGAACGGAGAGGATTGGTGGTGGGTTTTAGTAAAAGCCATGGTATGCAGCGTTGTGCAGACCTGATTATGCAGAGATGGCAACTGGCCGATCAGCTGGCACAGCGTTTGAGAAAGGGATGGGATAACCTCAGTGAAAGATGGGAGGAGGCTCTTAAGGCGCGAGCTCAACAGTTGCAAGCCATGAATCCGCAATCAGTAATGGAAAGGGGATACAGTGTCTGCCGGAGATTGGTTGACCTTAAGGTTATCTCCGATGCACGTGATCTGTGCCTAAAAGACCGTATAGAAGTGACCTTTGCGCGCGGCAAAATCGAGGGGTCCGTCAGCCATATTGAAGACTATGTATTGCGGGACATAAAAAACGGGGGGGGAGATGGCTGAAAAGATGAGCTTCGAGGAGATTCTAGCTCGACTTGAGCATATCGCCAGCCAGTTGGAATGTGGGAATCTCTCCTTGGATGATGCCTTGACGGGCTTCGAAGAGGGAATTTCCCTTGTAAAGCTCTGCGGTCGCCGTCTGCAGCAGGCAGAGAAGAAGGTGCAAAGGATGTCAAAACAGGTCCTGGAGATTATGGAGCCAGAAGGTCCGGGATCTAAATAACGATATGGTGCCCAGGAGCCGATGAAGATGGTGGATATTAAGGATTATGTGCGCGAAAAAGCCGCATTGGTCGATAGCAGGCTAGAGCGACTCCTTCCGTCGGCCGAGAAGATGCCCCCTTCTGTCCATGAGGCTATGCGCTATAGCGTTTTTGCGGGCGGTAAAAGACTGAGACCGATCCTATCTCTAACCACAGGTGAGTTGCTGGGGAAAGTTGATCAGAGTCTTCTTGATGTAGCCTGTGCTCTGGAGATGGTTCACACCTACTCCTTGATACACGATGATTTGCCCTGCATGGACGATGACGATTTCCGTCGGGGCAAACCTTCGTTGCACAAGGCATATACCGAGGGTATAGCCGTTCTGACCGGCGACGCCCTGCACGCCCTGGCCTTTGAGATTCTGGCCGCAAAGGCACCGCCAATCCTGGTTGTAGAAGTTGCTCAGGCTATAGGTTCCCAGGGAATGATCGGGGGACAGGTTTTAGATCTTGAATCAGAAGGGAAAGAGGTCACTCCCCAACAGGTGGAGTATATTCACCAGCATAAAACCGGTTTTCTCATCAGAACAGCGGTCCGGGCAGGAGCCATATGCAGAGAAGCCGGAGAAGAGACCTTAGCGGCCCTGACGCGCTATGGCGAACGAATTGGACTGGCGTTTCAGATTATAGACGATATATTGGATATGGAGGGTAGCTATAAAAATCTGGGCAAGCGGACTGGAGCAGATCAGGCCAGGGGAAAGGTCACTTATCCCAAGGTATTCGGACTGGAAGAATCCAGGGAGTTGGCCGAGAAATTGATTCAGGAAGCCAAGGGGGATCTGCTGTCCTTCGGTCCCGATGCTAACATTCTCTCCCAGATTGCTGACTTCATAGTTAGACGAATAGAATAGAGCAACACGTGTCCTAAAAAAGAAAGGAAACGGATGAGTTTGATACTGGACGGTATCAATTCAACGGCCGATCTTCGAAAACTCTCCATTCCCGATCTGGTGATTCTATCCCAGGAAATTCGGGAGCAGATAATCGCCGTAGTCTCCGAGCACGGAGGGCATCTCGCTCCCAGCTTGGGCGCTGTAGAGTTGGCCATTGCTCTCCATTATGTATTCGATACGCCCAGAGACAAGATCATCTGGGACGTTGGACACCAAGCTTATGCCCACAAGATTCTCACCGGCAGGAGGGAATCCTTTCACACATTGAGACAGTACGGGGGGATAAGCGGATTTTGTAAGCGCAGCGAGAGCGAATATGATGTCTTCGATGCCGGACACGCTTCCACTTCCATATCCTCGGCCCTGGGAATCGCCTGTGCTCGGGATCTGGCCGGAGAGGATTTCAAGGTGGTCGCCGTTATCGGCGATGGTTCCATGACCGGTGGTTTGGCCTTTGAGGGGTTAAACAACGCCGGGGCCCTGGGCCGTGATATCATTATCGTTCTCAACGACAACACTATGAGCATATCTAAAAATGTTGGGGCACTCTCCACTTATTTAACAGACCTGATCACTAATCCCCTTTATAACCGTCTGAAGGGGGATATCTGGCAACTGACCGGAAAGATGGCCCGCGTGGGCAAGAGAATTCGGGGTCTGGCCGGACGCATGGAAGAGAGCATTAAAAGTTTTCTGGTGCCAGGTATCTTCTTCGAGGCATTTGGTTTCAGATATTTTGGGCCCATCGATGGTCACAACCATACTCAGTTGATCAAAACTCTGAAGCAGATCAAGGAATTCAAGGGTCCCATTTTACTGCACATGCTCACCAAGAAGGGTAAGGGCTACAAATTTGCCGAGCAGGATGCTTCTAAGTTTCACGGTATCGGAGCCTTCGAAAAACTCAACGGAATGGTTACCAGCTCAAAACAGGTTCCTTCCTACACTCAGATTTTCGGTGAAACCATGGTTCAGCTGGCTGCCCGCAACAAAAAGGTGGTGGTGATAACGGCGGCCATGTCAATTGGAACCGGACTCGCCGCTTTCGGGGAACGTTTTCCAGATCGTTTTTTCGACGTGGGCATCGCTGAGCAACACGCCGTGACCTTTGCTGCCGGACTGGCCTGTCAGGGATATAGGCCGGTGGTGGCCATTTACTCCACGTTTTTGCAGCGTGCTTTCGACCAGATTGTGCACGATGTCGCTCTGCAGAAGTTGCCGGTTGTTTTTGCCATCGATCGAGGAGGTATCGTAGGAGAAGATGGACCTACCCATCATGGCGTTCTGGATTTGAGCATGCTCCGCGAGATACCTAATATTGTTATTATGGCTCCCCGGGATGAGGATGAGCTCAGGCATATGCTGAAAACGGCCATTCACTGTGATAGCGGGCCTGTGGCCATCAGATATCCACGAGGCAGTGGAGTGGGAGTTACTCTTAAACAGAGGCTGAAACTAATAGAGATTGGTAAATGGGAGATTGTGCGTCAGGGGTCAGATGCGGCCATTTTAGCGGTTGGCTCCATGGTTTATCCCTCCCTAAAAGCAGCCCAGAAACTATCTAAGAAAGCAGTTGATGTGACAGTAATAAATTGCAGATATATAAAGCCGTTAGATAATGATATGCTGAGGAGTGTGGCCGGTCGTTATAATCACATCATGACAGTGGAGGAAAATGTTTTAGCAGGCGGGTTTGGGGCCGCGGTGCTGGAATTTCTAGCAACAGAGAGGCTCGATAAGGTGAAAGTAACACGTTTGGGTTTGCCCGACCGCTTCATTGAACATGGCCCAAAAGGTTTTCTCCTCTCCAAGTTGGGACTTGACGATCGGGGGATCGTTAGCTTTGTATTGAAGGAGCTGAAAAGATAATGCGAATTGGGATATTGGCAAATGTGCGTAAGCCGCAGACGAAAATGCTTACTCTTGAGCTGGTAAAATGGCTTGTGGATAGGGGGCATCAAGCTATTATTTGCCAGAATCTTGTACCAATAATCGGCCATAATAAACTGGCCCGGGATGAGAATCGGTTTCGAGAGGAATCAGATCTGGTCGTGGCCATTGGAGGAGATGGTACAATCCTGGCCGCTGCCAGATTGGTAGGCCTTCAGGGCGTGCCCATCCTGGGAGTCAATCTGGGGACTCTAGGCTTTTTAGCCGAGGTAAATCCTGACAAACTATTTGTGGCCATGGAAAAGGTGGCGGCCGGCTCATATGAGATCGAAGAGCGAATGCTGGTTAAAGCCCGCGTTGGAAAGCGAGGGAGATGGGCGTATGCTCTAAATGATATGGTAATAGATAAAGGCGGTTTTTCGCGGGTTATCGAGTTAAATGTTAGCATAAGTGGAATATTTGTTGGTTCTTATAAGGCAGATGGTTTGATCATCTCCACCCCCACTGGCTCCACGGCTTACGCTCTCTCCGCAGGCGGTCCTATCGTTAACCCCAAGATGAAGGCGCTTATCACCACGCCCATATGTCCACACTCGTTGGCTGTCCGCCCGCTGATCATCGACAAAGATGAACTGCTGATGGTTGAGGTATATTCCGATCACGAAGGAGCTACACTGACGATCGACGGCCAGATGGGATGCCGGATTCGCTCTGGCGATGTGGTCAGTGCCGCCGCAGCTCATCGCACCGTAAAGCTAGTGCGCGTTGATTCGAAATCCTTCTATGAGATTCTGAGAACAAAGCTCAAGTGGGGCATCAAGCCGACGGTCGAGGAATAGGATTTATGCTCAGAGAATTATCCGTCAAGAATTTTGCCCTTCTGAGGGAACTGAGGATCGAGTTTGGTGAGGGACTGAATATACTCACCGGTGCCACCGGTGCGGGAAAGTCCATTCTGGTGGGGGCCGTTGGCCTTCTCTTGGGAGTGCGGGCAGGAACGCATATGATTCGTCAGGGGGCCTCCTCCGCCACCGTAGAGGGGGTTTTTAACATCTCCTCGCGGAAGAATCTTCTGGATAATCTTAATCAGATGGGTCTTGCGCCGGAACAGGGTCTGCTGATTCTTAAAAGACAGGTGTCGATGAAAGGAGATAGCAGGGCTTATGCTAATGGCTCAAGGCTCACCATGGCTCAGCTCAAGAAGGTGGGTGATCTGTTGGTGGATTTCCACGGACAGCATGATCATCAGTCACTGCTACACTCTGCACAGCACCGAACTTTGCTAGACGAATACGGCGATCTCAATTCTTTGAAAAGGCAAGTGCAAGCTGATCACCAGAGTCTAACGGTTCTACGCCAGGAACTGCAGAACCTCCGACAGGCCATACAGGAGAGAAGGGAACGCCAGGAGCTGTTCAAATTTCAACTGAACGATATCGAGGGCGTCAATCCCCAGGAAGACGAGGACCAAAATCTTGCCGGGGAGAAGAATGTGCTGGAAAATGTAGAACAGCTATTTCAGGGCGTAAGCTCCGCCTATCAAAGTTTGTTTGAGGAAGACAACTCTATCATCAGTCGTCTCTCAGTAATTCGGCAAACCCTGGAGAATTTGTCAAAGATTGACGATGTCTTTGAGGAGAAGGGCCGACAATGCGCCACCTTGATCTATCAACTGGATGATCTCTCCACGGGTCTTCGCCAATATGCTCAGAGACTGCGTCGCGATCCAGACAGGCTGTCAGAGATAGAGGATAGGATTCAGCAGCTCCAGCGTCTGAAAAAAAAGTATGGAGGTTCGCTGTCCACCGTTCTAAGAAGCCAAAAGGAGATCTCCTTGGAGCTTCGTTCCCTGGCCATGGGGGATGAGCGACTGGAACAGCTCGCAGAAAAGGTTTCCGGGGCTCAAAGGAAGTTCAGCCAGGAGTGTGAGCGCCTTTCATCGGCTAGAGAAAGGGTGGCTTTGAAGCTTCAGGGCCTAGTAGAGAAGGAATTAAGCCGTCTGGGAATGCAAAAGGCGCGCTTCGCAGTGCAAATAGAGCGCATCGAAGATGAGCATGGATGGGCTCAACTTTCCGGACTAAGATTCCGGGCTGATTCCTGCGGAATGGACCAGATTGAGTTTCTTCTCTCAGCGAACCCGGGAGAGGGCTTGCGGCCGCTGGCCAAGGTCGCTTCCGGAGGAGAGATCTCTCGGATAATGCTGGCCATGAAGAGGATCCTGGCCCAGGCAGATCAGGTGCCTTTGCTGATCTTTGACGAGATCGACGTGGGAATCGGGGGTCGGGTTGCCGGGGCGGTTGGCCGAGCCCTGAAAACTCTGGCTGAATCTCACCAGGTGCTGTGCATCACCCATCTCCATCAAATTGCCTGTCTGGGAGACGATCATTTTTTAGTCTACAAGGAACAAAGTAAGGGGCGGACAGAGACAATCGTTAAAAAATTGTCTTCAAAAGACAGAGAAAAGGAAAACGCCCGCATGATGGGAGGGGAGAAGATCACCGGCATTACTCTAGCCCATGCCCGGGAGATAGTTCAGAACCGTGACAAACCCGAAGAGTCTATAAGATGATCGTCGCTAAAGAGCTCCACCAGTTAGTCAAGAAAACTTCCATCTATACGGTGGCCAATGTTCTGACTATGGTCCGGCTGTTGCTATTGGTTCCTATTTTTTTCTTTATCCGGCGCGAAGGAAGTTCAGCGCAATTCGTGACTTTTATCTTGGTGGGTATTGGCTGGCTAACCGACGCACTGGATGGATACATGGCTCGCAAGCTGGAACAGATATCAGAGCTGGGAAAGATTCTGGATCCCCTGGTAGACAAGATTTTTGTAATCTCGTTGTTCTTTTTTCTCATGTTTATGCGCGATTTTCCGGCGTGGGTTCTGATTGTCATCATTCCCCGGGATATTCTCATTCTGTGGGGTGGCTTTTATCTGGCCCGGAAAAGAAAAACCGTGGAGCAGTCACAGCTATGGGGTAAGCTTGCCGCCAGCGCCCAGATTATCACCGCCATAGCTTACCTTCTTCGTTGGCAGGCCATTGCACCCATCCTGCTTGGCCTAGCTCTTTTTATGGTAGCTATCTCCACCTGGAGTTATGGGAGGTTTTTCTTCTGCAGACTACGTGAGGTTTCCTAAGGGAACTGTCTGCGGAGAGAAGAGGCCAATAATGCTAAGGAAACGTCTATTTCTTTTAATCGTGTTCTTCGCCCCGCTCTGGCTAGTATTACCAGGAGCGGAGGCTAGCGACCTTCCCCTGGATCACTGGGCCTACGATTACCTGGACCGTATGAAAGTGAAAGGGGTTCTGGACGGTTTTCTGAACCAGACCAGGCCGCTTCCCAGGCTGGAGGTAGCCCAGGCCGTTTATCAGGTGATTAAGGCTGCGAAAGCCGATGATTCCAGTATTACGCAGGTGGAGCAATCTCAACTGGAATGGCTGCAGATGGAGTTCGTAGAGGAGTTCAAGCTGCTTGGTATAGCTGCTGGGAAAAAAGACAGACATCTGCTCAGATTGGCAAAGGAAGACGCCAATATTGTGCTCGATGTGCTGGGTCAGATTAAGGGCAGCCTGGGTCGTGCTAATAGCACAGATCGGCACATACTTGATACCAGAGTTACTGTGCAGGGCAGAGGTTTTTTGGGCAAGCAATTAAGCTACGCCGCTTGCATAGCTAAGGGACAGGTAAACAGCAATCTGGATCATGTGACCAGAGAGGATGTGGGCTTAACCGGATATTTTAACAGCTGCAATGATCGCGCATATTATGATTGGTCTCATGGGCACCTTAGCTTGAGATTTCCGTGGGTCGAACTCCAATTGGGCCGGCAGCCCTTAGACTGGGGGCCTGGATTTCGTGGCAATCTGTCCCTTTCGCGATATCCTCCTGCCTATGATTTTCTTCAATTAAAAGCAAAGGTAAGCCGGATAAAATTTGTTCACGTTCATGGTTTTTTAATATCAGATGTGATGACAGAATATCAAACCGCTGATGGATTATTTGTCCGCAGGGAATATCCGAATAAGTTCATCGCCGCTCACCGTCTGGAAATAGGACTACCGAACTGGCTGGATCTGGGATTGACCGAGACGATTATTTACGGAGAG
>CBDUWG010000024.1:0-10459 GCA_965370845.1 uncultured bacterium | reverse complement strand
CTCCGGGAGTAACCACCACTTGTTCCGGGGTAACCTTAATTCCCCAATCCTTGGAAACCTCCTGGGCGATGACCTCTCGGAAGATTGGAAGCCCGGCGGAGGGACCGTAATGAGTGTACGCCTCATCCAGAGCCCTCTTGGCCGCTTCACGAATGTTGCTCGGCGTGTCGAAATCCGGCTCGCCGATCTCCAGATGAATCACCGTTTTCCCCTTTGCCTCAAGGGCTTTCGCTCTGGCCAGAACCTCGAAGGCGGTCTCCGTACCCAACCTGCTCATTCTTTGAGCTAATATCATACCATTGAACCTCCTGAAAGGGTCATCTGACTATTCTGCTTTTTCCTTAGAATTGACATTATACGTACTGATCTGGTTATTGTCAAACCTTTTTTGGAAAGGTTATCGTGTCACATCGTTGAAAAGAACGAATATGATCAAGAAAACAATTATGGCAAGACCCACCTGTTGAAAGATCAATCTTTGCTTGATGCTAAGAGATTTTCTTTTAACTAATTCTACCAACAGAAGTAGTAGCTGTCCTCCGTCCAGTACAGGGATAGGCATCAGGTTTAACAGGGCCAGGTTTACGCTCAAAACTGCCATAAATGACAGCAAAGACACAAAACCCTGACGGGCACTCTGCCCGGCCACCTTGGCGATGAAAATGGGCCCTCCCAGCATTTTAGCTGAAACTTCGCCGGTAATCAACCCTTTTATGAACAGAGCGATCTGTTCGGTATTTTCAATGGTCCACCTTATACTTTCCATAGCTGAGCGGTTCAAACCAATTTTTTTATATATTATCCGAGAGGTTATACCTACGAACCCTACCGGTCTCAAATTTCCATGCTCATCCGGAACCTTGTAGACCTTAGTTTTCAACGAGTCCTCATAGGTCCGATCACCTCGGCGCCAGCGCATGAAAATTTTACTTTCCGGCTTGCCCTGAATCAGACCAACCATCTCAGACCATTTGGCCACAGGCACACCATCGACTTCCTCTATGACATCTCCGGCCCGTATGCCAGACCTGTAGGCCGGTCCATCCTTCTGTACATCTCCGACAACGGTGGTCAACAGTGGAGTAATTCCCAAATTTTGAATCTCCTCCTTGGAAAATCCACCAAGGTCGAATACCATGCTCTGAATCTGACCGTTGCGCTCTACTTGAACTGGGATAACCTCTCCCTGTTCTCTAATTAAGTTCCCGAATATCTCGTCCCATGTTACGATGGCTGTACCATCTACGGATACAATCCTGTCATTGGACATAAGCCCTAGCTTTTCTGCTATCGAGCCCACATTAACTTGGTCTATGATCGCATCTAAGGTGGCAATGCCGCCGAAGAAAAGAATCCCCCAGACCAGCAGAAAAGCGAACAGGAAGTTCATTGCTGGGCCGGCGATAATCACCAGCATCCGCTGCCAGCGGGGTCTGGACAGGTATTCCCAATCCGCGCCGGTTAAGGGTTCCTCGGGGTTTGCCCCGGCCATTTTCACATACCCCCCAAGGGGAATCCAGGAGATGATGTACTCCGTATCGCCAACTTTCTTGCCAATCATCTTCGGAGGAAACCCAAGGGAAAAACTAAGCACACGAATACCCATGGCCTTAGCTGCTGAGAAATGCCCCAGCTCGTGAATAAAAATCAATACACCCAGAACGAATATAGTGGCAAATATTGTAATCATATGCTTACTCTTCTCACTCTATAGTGCTGATTTCCAAATCAATTACTGCGTCTCGCTCCACTTCTTCCCCGCTATCCACCGACTGTCTCAGAACCGTCTCCGGTAACAAATCTTCCTTTCTTCGATATGTGATACTCCCAATTTTCAACCCATAATCCCTAGCCATCAGAACAGCCCCCTCCAGGCTTTTGCCCACAAAATCCGGCACAATGGCCGTTGCTGGTATAGAACCCTGGCTGACTAGCAAATCGATGACCTCCCCCTGATACACCTCAGCTTTGTAACCTGGAGCGCTGGAAATAACCACGTTCTCCGGTAAGTCCGCAGTATACATCCATGAAATCTGCCCCAGGTCCAGCCCGGACCTCTGCAGAAGCAGCCTGGCCTGACGCATTGAAACCCCCTGCAGGTTAGGAACCGTAACCCTCTCCCCTCCCTTGCTAACCACCACCCTAACCCACCTACCCTTCCCCTTGACAACACTGCCTCCTTCTGGATTTTGAGACAATATCATCCCCGGCGGTATAAAGGGATCATATTCCTGCGCTGTCTCCATTAAGACCAGTTCCGAGATAATCAAAGTAGATTCCGCTTCGGCCAGGCTCATCTCTACCACATCAGGTACTTTTATCTGCTGATTTTGCCGAACCAGCCAGGGCATTATCACTCGATCCACAATCAGCACAACCATGGCTGAAAGAACGACCCATATGGCCAGAACAAACAACCCCCTTTTCACCGTTCTTCCAATTTTACTCATGCTTAATCCACATCCTTAAATCTTTCTCAGGCGAGCCCCAAACGTTCCGTCCAAGCCGTCCCGATGAGGGAAAGTTCGTAAAAAACCCTTTTCTGTAACTATTTCTTTGGGCACAAATGATGCACTGTTTTCAAGAACCAGATCGTGACGCTGATCCAGAAGACTTGTTATCACATCTTCGTTTTCTTCTTCTTCAATGGTACATGTGCTGTAAACTAGCAATCCTCCCGGTTTTAATAAATTGGCTCCGGCCGTCAAGAGCTGGAGCTGAAGCTTGGCCAATCGGGAGATATCCTGCTCTTTTTTTTTCCAGCGCAGGTCGCTGCGTCGCGCAATCACCCCCAGTCCGGAGCAGGGGGCATCTACCAACACTCTATTTACCGGCCGAACACACAATGTTCTCCCATCAGCCACAATAGGACGAACCGAGGAAATTCCCAAACGACGGCAATTTTTCACCAGATCTCTCAACCGTCGCATATGCTGGTCCACTGCCATAATCATGCCGCTGTCGCCCATCAGTTCAGCAATATGTGTTGTTTTACCACCTGGCGCACTACAGAGATCAAGAATCACCTCTCCTGCCTGAGGATCGAGCAGAAGGGAAGCCAGACCGGCGCTCTCGCTCTGAACCTGGAACCACCCCTGCCGAAATCCTTCCAGCAGGGTGCTATCTCCACTACCACGGAGATAGAAAAAACCAGGAACAAAACGACCGGCGCTAAAATCAATCCCTTTTTGGCTGAAACTATCCCTTAATTGATCCTCTGTGGTGCTTAATGAATTTGTTCTTACGACCAGTTCGGGAACACGATTGTTGGCCCGGCACAAAGCCATCGTTTCCCTAATTCCGTATCGTTTCAGCCAGCGTTGCACCATCCAGTCCGGATGAGAGTAACGCAGCCCTATATGTTTAACGGGTTCATGTTCCAGAGACGGGTATGATGGCTCGGCTCGGTTCGATCTGATGGCGCTGCGCAACACAGCGTTTACCAGGGAGGTCGTTCCCCGGTGGCCAAATCTCTTGGCCAGAGATACAGCTTGGTGAGTTGCGGCAGCAGGAGGAATTCTGTTCAAAAACAGAATTTGGTAAAGGCCCATGCGCAGGATATTGCCGATCCACGGTGTGAGATTTTTTACCTTTTTGGGAGTGAGCAACTGATCAAGAGTCCAGTCCAGACGTCTGCGCCAGCGCATCACCCCGTTTACCAGCTCCGTTACCAGCCCTTTATCCCGCTGTTGGAGCCGTGTCCTCTCCAGTGCTGAGTTAAGAACCCAATCGGTATAAAGATCCTCCTCCTCCAATCGATGCAAGGCTCGAAGAGCCACCTCCCGGGCGGTCATCACCTTTTACCTCTGACCACCAGCATGGATTCAACGCTTAACATCTCGGATAAAAACAATTCTCTCCTCCGCAGATTCCTCAGTTCAAGCCGATCGCTTGGCAAAATCAGGCTGCTCTTTGGTCTTATGCCGTTGCTGCTGTCCGTTAGTCGAACCTTCCTGATTTCCTGCGGTGGAACTCACTGTTTTGCCAAGCTCGAACCGGGAATTGAGTAAAAAGCGCAGGGCATCCTCAACCCTTTTCATGTCCACTGTTGTGTTCCGGCAGGGCCCGTAAGGCCTCTCGTTCAAAACGCCCAAGACCGGTATTGGATAGGCATCCTGGATACCGCTGGTTAGATCCGTCTCGCAGGCCACCCCTACTATAACCGTTGGTCTTGTCTCTACTATGACCCGACGAGCCAGAGTCCCGCCTGTCGCAATGGACACCACAACACCGTACTTTTCAGCGAGTTTTGCTAGGTCGCCAACAACACATTTTCCACACCTTCGGCAGTTCTCCATGGTAGAGGTAATCTTGTACATGCAGGTGTAATTCTGCAGGCAGTGGGGCAGCAGAAGAAGCACCCGTCTGTTGTCAATTTTTTCCCTTAGTGAACGAACAAGTGCGTTATTAACCTGTATGAAGGACCGCTTGACGCTCTCTTTTGAGATGCCCAGCAGTTTTCCCACGGCCAGGGTGATCGGAAACAGAACTTTCACCGTCAACTGGTTTTCACCAGGGAAAAGAAGGTTTTTCTCGGTTGCTGTGGAGATCAAGATTAGCAGCAATCCCAGGGTAACCATCATGGCGAACATAGCCATGACCAATCCCACCAATATAGGAAGCCCCGGATGAATCTGAACCAGTCTGGGTGCCACAAGATACCACAAAAAAATGGCCATGAACACCAGCACAATCAGACTAATGGCTGACAGACCAAGAAAAATGCTCTTGCCCTTCATATACTCACTTCCTCAGATGAAGAGATCGCCTTCTTTAAGGCGTACCCCCCTGAGAAACTCCTCAGAACTCATCCGTTTTCTTCCCTCCAGTTGAACCTCCTGAATGTTCAACTGGCCATCTCCTGTGCAGACGAAAATCCCCTCCCGGGGATCCACCCTGATTAACTGACCCGGTTTGGCTTTGGGGGTAGATTTGCCCACAACCATGGCTCTGTGGATCTTTATGATTCGAGACCCGAGGGTGCTGAAAGCTCCTGGTTTGGGATTCATGCCTCTGATGAAGTCCTTCACCTGGCTGGCCGTCTTCTGCCAATCGATGCGGGCGTCTTCTCTGCTTATCTTAGGTGCTGGAGTTGGCTGTATTTCAGACTGGGTGTATTTGATGACCCTGTTCTTAGCAATTGCATCCACCGTATCTAAGAGAAGATCGGCACCTATTTCAGCCAACCTCTCACTCAGTTCCCCGGCTGTCTCCTCGGGCTTGATGGTGGTTGATCTCTGCATGAGAATTTCACCGGCATCAACCTTATCCCCAATGGAAAAAACGGTAGCCCCTGTCTTGATCTCCCCGTTTATAATAGCCCAGTTGATTGGTGCTGCACCACGATATTTAGGCAATAGAGACGGGTGAAGATCTATGGTACCTCTAGGAGGTATTGTATAAACTTCCCGAGGAAGTATCCGGAAGGCAACCACTACAAAAAGATCTGCCTTCAGCTCCAATAGGCGGCGAATAAAAAGCTTATCTCCAAGCTTTTCCGGTTGAAAAACGGGCAATCTCTTTTTCTCAGCAAAGGTCTTTACTGCTGGCGATGTCTCTTTTAAACCACGTCCCTTGGGCCGATCCGGCCTTGTTACCACGGCCAAGATCTCATGTTCGCTATCCAACAGCTTATTTAAGCTGGGCAACGCGAACAGAGGAGTCCCCATAAAGACTAGACGCATCTTGTTTACTCTTCTTTGGAGATCTTGGCGGAGATGGCCCCTTTTTGGACCTCCACCTTCACATTTTCAGCTAGCCGCAGAACCACGATATTCTCATTTTCCTTGATGCCCACCACCGTCCCTAAAAGACCTCCTGTGGTTAGCACCCGATCCCCTTTCTTCAGAGTTTGCAGCATCTGCTGGTGCACCCGGTGTTTTTTCTGCTGCGGCCGTATCAATAGAAGGTAAAGGATCACGAACATCAGAATGAAGGGTAGCAAGCCCATGGCACCACCACCACCCCCACCCCCCTGCGAGCTCATTGCAAAGGCCACATCACTCAATTTTCACCTCCAGTTAAATGGTCTCACTGCGTTTTAACGATTTGGCCACGCAACCCAGATCCGTTTCGGTACAAGCTTAGAAACTCCCTGCGCCACTTTTCAAATCGGTCCTCTAATATAGCCTGGCGCATCTGTCGCATCAGCTTCATGTAGAAGCAAACACTATGCAGGGTGGCCAGCCGGGGAGCCAAGAGCTCTCCGGCTTGGAACAGATGGCGCAGATAAGCCCTGCTGAAATGTCGGCATGTATAGCAATCACATGACGAGTCTATGGGTCGAAAATCCCGGGAATACTGGGCGTTTTTGATGACCAGCTGTCCCTTTTGCGTGAAGACAGATCCGTTCCTGGCGTTGCGCGTGGGAATGACACAGTCGAACATATCAACGCCTCGTGAAACGGCATCCACCAGGTCTTCAGGCATGCCCACACCCATGAGATATCGGGGCTTGTGTTCGGGCAGCTGTGGTACGGTAGCATCGATCATCTCATACATGGCCATCTTCGGTTCTCCTACTGACAGCCCTCCCAGGGCATATCCGGGAAAATCCAATTCCGCCAAATCCTGGGCGCACTTTTGTCGAAGACCTTCATAGGTGCTGCCCTGGACAATCCCAAAAAGGGCTTGACCTCTATCATGCTCTTTGTTAAGACGTTCATGAGCCTGCTGACACCTCCTGGCCCAGCGAAGGGTGAGCTCCGCAGATGCCTGAGCCTCAAGTTGGGTGCAGGGATAAGCTGTGCACTCATCCAGACACATGATAATGTCGGCGCCCAGTGCATGCTGTATTTCTATGCTCCTTTCCGGAGTGAACATATGACGAGATCCGTCCAGATGGGACTGGAAAGTAACCCCCTCCTCGCTGACATCGTTCAAGTCGGTCAGACTGAAAACCTGATAGCCTCCGCTGTCGGTGAGGATGGGACGATCCCAACCAATAAATCCGTGCAAACCGTCTGCTTGATCGACAATATCTGTTCCGGGCCTGAGGTACAAATGATATGCATTTCCCAGAATAATCTGGACACTTACTTCCTCTAGATCTTTTGGGGAAAGGGTCTTTACCGATCCTTGTGTACCCACGGGCATGAAGGCTGGTGTTTCTATTTTTCCGTGAGAAGTTTTCACCACACCGGCGCGTGCAAAGGTGTCTTTGTCGCTTTTCACTACCTGGAATGAAAAGGCCAATTTTACCTCTTTCCGATCCATGCAATGGTGATGATGTTTGGTCTCTCACGACCTTTGACAGCTAATCAATTCGCTGGAAGCGGTATAATCAACGGGACCAGACTCAGCGTCTTTTAATCAAATGTCCATTCTCTTATGAAGCTTTCAGAAGTTGATCCAGAGCCTCTCTGATTGTCTTTACCCCAACCACCTCCATAGAGATCCCTCTGTTTAAACCCGATACGTTCCCCTGAGAGATAACACAGCGCTTGAACCCGAGCTTCTGAGCTTCCCGGACTCTTTTTTCCGAATGGTTAACAGCCCGCACCTCACCTCCCAGCCCCACCTCACCGATGACCACGGTGCCTGTATTCACAGGACGATCTCGGAAACTTGAGGCTATAGCCGTGACGATGCCCAGATCAGCTGCTGGCTCATCCACTCTGATGCCCCCAGCTGCGTTGACGAAAACATCCTGGCTGCCCAAACGAAGGCCACACTTTTTCTCCAACACGGCCAGAAGCATGACCAGTCGCCCATATTCGACGCCGGTGACCACCCTCTGAGGCATGCTGTAGTTGCTTCGGCTAACCAGAGCCTGTATTTCCACCAGCAGCGGACGAGTACCTTCCAGACTGCCCACCACCACGGAGCCGGAAACATTTTCCCCTCGTTGGGCCAGGAATATCTCAGATGGATTGGAGACCTCTACCAGACCCCTCGGTCCCATCTCGAAAATCCCAATTTCATTTGTGGTTCCGAATCTGTTCTTCACCGCTCGCAAAATGCGATAGGCGTGGTGGCGATCTCCCTCGAAGTAGAGAACTGTATCCACCATATGTTCCAGGAGCCTCGGCCCGGCGATGGCCCCTGATTTCGTCACGTGTCCTATGAGAAAGAATGCCACATCTCGCGATTTGGCCAGACGCAATAACCGCCCGGTGCACTCGCGAATCTGGCCAACGCTTCCCGGGGCTCCGGTAAGCTCCGGCTGATAGAGGGTCTGGATGGAATCCACGATGACCACCCGGGGATGCACATTCTCGATGCAGTTGATAATCTGCTCCACATCCACTTCGGTCAAGATCAAAAGCTTTTCTGAAAGTGCTCCCAACCTCTCCGCCCGCTGCCTGGTTTGGGCAGCTGACTCCTCCCCAGAGACATAGAGGATTTCCCTTTGGTCAGCGCTCAACATGGATGCTACCTGGAGCAATAAGGTGGATTTGCCGATTCCCGGATCTCCCCCCACCAGCACCATTGATCCCGGAACCACACCACCACCGAGAATACGATCGAACTCCTCGATCCCCGTGGCAAAACGGCTCTGGCTCTCTGATGACACCTGGGTGATGGAAACCGGGGCCGCACTCCTCCCCTGTATCATCCTGGTGCGCTTCGTGGATATCTGGCGTTCCTCTACCAGGCTGTTCCACTGACCGCATTCGGGGCATTTGCCCATCCACTTGGGGGCAACGTATCCGCAAGATTGGCAGACGTAGAGAGTTTTGCCTTTAGCCATTTTATTGGCCTGGCTAAACGGGCTTGATGGGCCCGTTAGCACTTCCCTTAATGAATTGCTTAACGATGGGATTGGTGGACTGGAGAACATCTTCCGGTGTTCCATCGAAAATGATCTTTCCCTCGTGTAGCATGGAAATTCGATCTGCAATTTTGGTGGCGCTGGCTATGTCATGAGTGACCACAATTGAGGTGATGGACAGCTCTCTTTGAAGCCTCATGATGAGCTCGTTGATCACATCGGCCATGATTGGATCAAGGCCAGTGGTGGGCTCATCATAGATGACGTACTCCGGGTCCATGGCGATGGCTCTGGCCAGCCCCACTCGTTTCTTCATACCACCTGAGAGCTCCGCCGGTTCAAGGCATTCCATGCCCGACAGACCCACCAGAGCGAGCTTTGATTCGACTCGCTCCTGGATGGCCTCCTTATCCAGGGAAGTATGGTATCGCAGCCCCAGGCCGACATTTTCCCCAACGGTCATGGAATCCAATAGAGCCGCGCTCTGAAAGAGCATCCCGAACTTCCGTCGCAGCCAGAAAAGCTCCTCTTCCCGGTTATTGGTGATCTCATCTCCATCCACAATTATCTGCCCCTGGTCCGGCTTGATGAGTCCGATCATGTGCTTTACTAGAACGCTTTTCCCACAGCCGCTTCTACCGATGATAACCTTTGTCTCACCGCGCTGCACATCCAGGTTTACGCCGTTTAACACATGGTTCTCGCCGAAACTCTTGTGCAGATCGACAATCTTGATCATGATGTCCTTGTCTTCCTATCTCAGAACATCAGTGAGGCGATGACGTAATCCCCGACAAGAATAAGCACCGTTGAGATCACCACGGCCTTTGTGGTAGACCTCCCTACACCCTTCGCACCACCCTTTGTCTGAAAACCCTGATAACATCCGATGGTGGAGATGATGCCACCGAAGACAAAAGCTTTTACCAGCCCGGCGATCACGTCCCGGAAGTGAAAAAACATCTTCAGACCGCTCAGGAAAGTGTTCGAAGTGATGTCCAGAAAGAGAAGGGCGACTGTGTAGCCGCCCATAATCGCTATGAAATCTGACATGATCGTCAAGATGGGAAGCATTGCCAGGCCGGCGATAAGACGGGGGCTTACCAGGAAGGGAACCGGATCGATGGCCAGGGTCTTCAAGGCATCCAACTGCTCGGTTACCTTCATGGTGCCCAGCTCAGCTGCAATGGAGGCACCGACACGGCCGGCCACCACTAATGCGGTGAGGACAGGTCCCAGCTCGATTACCACCGCTTTGCCGACGGCAGTGCCCAGATATCGCATGGGAACAAAATCCTGAAACTGGTATGCCGCCTGAATGGCTGAAACAGCCCCTGTAAAAATAGATGTGATCAGAACCAGGGGAAGGGAGTTCACCCCCATCTGCGACATCTGCTCGACGACAAGGCCCAAATTGCCAAAGAGCCAGGGCAAGCTCTTAAAAACTCGCCCCAGAAGCACGAACACGCCGCCGACATGCTCGATGAAGGAGATGAATTTGCGCCCTATGAAGGCCAACAGGTTGGCCATCAAATCTCTCCGATGATTGACTGTTCCTCCATAAAAGCAGGCTCGTCAAAACGGGTATATCTGCTGTTGAAGGTCAGGTGGATCTTTCCCGTGGGGCCGTTTCGTTGTTTGCCAATGACAATCTCCGCCCTACCCTTCATCTCTTCATTGTCGGGCTCGTATATCTCGCCCCGGTAAATAAACAGAACTACGTCGGCGTCCTGCTCCAGAGCACCG